>CAKSGP010000066.1 GCA_934454745.1 uncultured Clostridia bacterium | reverse complement strand
GGATACGGATATGGGCAAGGAGCTTAAAAACAAAATTGATGATTTGCACGCACTTGTACAGGCGATGAAGGAGGGTATAATTAAATAAATCTTAAAAGGGGCTGTTTGGATGTGACCCCAAAAATTTAGACTTTTTAGCGTAGTAGTTTTAATAATATGCACACCAAAAGTTAGACACTTTTGGTGTGCATATTTTTTATGTGTAAAACAGGCAGAAAATCAACAATTAAGACAACAATTACAGGATACGCAGATGGAGATAGATTACTTAAAGAACATAACATTATACAAAGTATGTCAAGGAAAGGTAATTGTATGGATAACGGAGCTATGGAAAACTTCTTCGGCAGACTTAAGGTAGAAATGTTTTATGGTGAAACGTTTGAAAGTGTTACCGCTTTCATTGAAGAACTAAAAAGATATAGTGATTACTACAAAAGTGAAAGAATTTCTATGAAACTAAAAGGAGTGAGTCCGGTTGAGTACCGAACTCACTCACAAGCAAGTTAATATTTAATTTTGTCTAAACTTTGGGGTTTACTTCATAATGACTGCTATGCTATTTTTATGCAGTCCTTTTTTACGCCTTTAGGTTTGCTTCAAGCTTAGCAAGCTCGTCTGCCATTTCCTTAGGAAGCATATCGCCAAACTGTGCAAAGTACTGCTTTATGCCTGTTTCAGGATCTTCTACGTCCTTTAACCACTCGTTAGCGTCTATTGTAAGAAGTGCTTCAAGCTCTTCCTGTGTCATATCAAGGTCTGTGATATCAATATCACAAGCATTAGGAACATAACCGATTGCACATTCCTTAGCGTCAACCTTACCATCACATCTGTCAAGAATCCAAAGAAGTACACGCATATTGTCGCCAAATCCTGGCCATAGGAAGTTACCTTCATCGTCCTTTCTGAACCAGTTAACGTGGAATATCTTTGGAGCCTTATCGCCAAGCTTCTTACCCATTTCAAGCCAGTGACCCCAATATGTTGCCATATTGTAGCCTACAAACGGCTTCATAGCCATCGGGTCACGACGAACAACACCTACTGCACCTGCAGCTGCTGCTGTTGTCTCTGATGCCATAATAGCACCAACAAATGTACCGTGCTGCCAATCTCTTGACTGATATACCAACGGAGCACACTTAGCACGTCTGCCACCGAATACGATTGCTGATACAGGAACACCCTGAGGATTCTCAAACTCGCTTGAGATGCAAGGACAATTAACAGCCGGAGCTGTAAATCTTGAGTTAGGATGAGCAAGCTTCTCGCCTGATGCTATAAACTCAGGACCGTTTACCTTAGCACCCTTCCACTCTGTTGCATCAACAGGAGGATTCTTGTCAAGACCTTCCCACCAAACTGTGTTATCTTCGTTATTGATAGCAACGTTTGTGAAGATTGTATTCTTCTTTGTTGATTCAAGTGCGTTAAAGTTTGTCTTTGTTGATGTTCCCGGTGCAACGCCGAAGAAGCCTGCCTCGGGGTTGATTGCATATAGTCTGCCGTCCGGTCCTATGTTAAGCCATGCGATGTCGTCACCGACTGTCCATACCTTATAGCCCTTTTCCTGAAGGTACTTAGGCGGAATAAGCATTGCAAGATTTGTCTTACCGCAAGCTGATGGGAATGCAGCACAGATATACTTAACCTCACCCTGAGGATTTTCAAGTCCAAGGATTAGCATATGCTCTGCCATCCAACCCTGCTTCATACCAAGGTATGATGCTATTCTCAACGCGAAACACTTCTTACCAAGAAGTACGTTACCGCCGTAAGCTGAGTTAACTGACATAATTGTGTTGTCCTGGGGGAACTGAACGATATATCTTTCCTCAGGATCAACATCCTTCTTTGCGTGAAGACACTTAACAAACTCTGCATCGTCTGCGTTACCAAGTTGGTCCATAACTGCCTTACCGACTCTTGTCATAATTGCCATATTCAATACAACGTAGATTGAGTCTGTCAGCTCAATACCTATCTTTGAGAATGGTGAACCTACCGGACCCATTGAATAAGGAATGATGTACATTGTACGGCCCTTCATTGAACCCTCATACAATGCGTTAAGCTTTGCATACATCTTTGCCGGCTCCATCCAGTTGTTGATAGGACCTGCTTCTTCCTCTGTTTCTGTACATATGAATGTTCTGTCCTCAACTCGAGCAACGTCGTTGGGAGCTGTTCTGTGATAGTAACATCCCGGAAGCTTGTCCTGGTTAAGCTTAATCATTTCGCCTGTTGCAACAGCCTCTGCTCTTAGTGCTTCAAGCTGTTCCTCGCTACCGTCAATCCAAACCTGCTTGTCGGGCTGGCACATATCTGCCATTTCCTTTATCCATGCAAGTACTGTCTTGTTCTCTGTCATGTTAAAAATCCTCCTAACATAAAATTTATTAATAGAGCTTTTGCTCTTATTTTCTTAAGTGGAATATTTCTACTTAAACATCGTTATTATATCACAGATTATTGTTTTTGAAAAGAAAAATTACAAAATTTTATTGTTTTTTGTAATTTAAGTATAAAATGGATATGGAAACTATTGCTGTTTAATCAAAATGCACAAACAAAATAAAACTTGCAAAATACAGCAATGTGTGCTAAAATATATCCATACTATATTGGGAGTTGTAATAATGCAGGGTGCAATTTTTGACGTTGACGGTACTATTCTTGATTCTATGACCGCTTGGGTGGATATCACAAATGAGTTTTTTACAGAACACGGAATAAATATTTCAAAAGAGGAAACGCTGTCGTATCAGTCAATGTCTTTTGAGGAAAGTCTTATCGGAATACATAATGCGTATTTGCCGAATATGGCTATACCTGAAATGTTTGATGAATTTTCACGGCGCGCATCAGAAAAGTATTCTAAAAATCTGCCCGCAAAGCCTTATGTATGCGAATATATCCGCACTCTTTACAATGACGGTGTAAAAATTGCCGCCGCAACCTCAGGTTTTCCTGAGCTTGTATATTCGGCATTTAAACGGCTTAAAATATACGATATGTTCAGCGTGTACGCATTTTCCGGTGAGGTGGGCTGCAGTAAATCATCACCTGATATTTATCTGCTTGCCGCAAAACGGCTTGGGCTTAAGCCCGAGGACTGCACCGTTTATGAGGATATCGTAACAGGCATTAAAAGTGCAAAATCTGCAGGATTTAAGACAGTTGCAGTCGAGGATGCCACAAACACCCAGGATAAGGATAGGCTCATACAGTACTCTGACCGCTATATTACGGGGTGGGACGAGTTACTGAGCAACATATAAAGAAGTGCATAGCCGGTGCAAGACGGCTATGCACTTTTGTTGTTTACGGCTCGCCTACATTGTAAATATGTATTGGCCGTAATTCGCGGTATCTGTACGACGATATCGGTCTGCAATTGCTGTCATTGCTATGTGCGGCAATAAGAACTGTATCTGGTGTTCCCATACCTTTATCTACCACAACGGGCGAATGGTCAAAATCGGGATTCGCGCCGAACCGAAGCTGTACAATATCACCCTCTTCAATTTCTGCAAGAGAAACTACTCTCCCCTGCGGTCCGGGGCCGGTATTACTTATCAAAAACCGATAAAGCTCATTTACACCGGTCCAGGATGGTGTTCTGTTATTGGTGCTTATATAAAACCAACCAAAAACAGGGGTATAATTCATTACACCTGAGCCTGCGTACAGGCATTGAGATGCAAAGTTCGTACAGTCACCGCCAATCTTTGAAAAATCAAAGTATGCCGGATTTCTGAAGTATGCCCATCTGTTAGCATAAGCTACCGCCTTCTCTCTGTTATATCTCATATTGTTTTCCCCCCTTTATTTATATTATAAACTTTAGATAAAATTGTGATTTTTTTACAAAAATATATACATTATAGATAAATATTTATATAGGAATAAAAAATTTTTCTTTTTTGTAGACATTATTTCATTTTTATGTTATACTAACATAGTAGACGTATGCAGTCTAATAACAAAGTATAATTAGGAGGAGATTTCAATGGCAAAAAAGTATGTATATCTTTTTTCTGAGGGAGATGCTACAATGAGAGAGCTTCTGGGCGGCAAAGGTGCTAACCTTGCTGAGATGACAAAGCTTGGTCTTCCCGTTCCGCAGGGTTTCACAATTTCAACTGAAGCCTGCACAAAGTATTATGAGGATGGCAGATTAATCAACGATGAAATCCAGGCACAGATTAACGAGCATATCGTTAAAATGGAAGAAATCACAGGTAAAAAGTTCGGTGATTTGGAGAATCCGCTTCTTGTATCAGTTCGTTCAGGTGCACGCGCATCAATGCCTGGTATGATGGATACAATCCTTAACCTTGGTATTAACGAAGAAGTTGTTAACTATATGGCAAAAGCTTCAGGTAATGAGCGTTGGGCTTGGGACTGTTACAGAAGATTTATTCAGATGTACTCAGATGTCGTAATGGAAGTTGGTAAGAAGTACTTTGAGGAGCTTATCGACAAGATGAAAGAGGATAGAGGCGTTACTCAGGACGTTGATCTTACAGCTGATGATCTTAAGGAATTGGCTAATCAGTTCAAGGCTGAATACAAGGCAAAAATCGGCGCTGACTTCCCGTCAGATCCGAAGGAACAGCTAATGGGCGCTGTTAAGGCAGTTTTCCGTTCATGGGACAACCCAAGAGCTAACGTATACCGTCGTGACAACGATATTCCTTATTCATGGGGTACAGCTGTTAACGTACAGATGATGGCGTTTGGTAATATGGGTGATGACTGTGGTACAGGTGTTGCATTTACACGTGATCCGGCAACAGGCGAAAAGAAGCTTATGGGTGAGTTTTTGACAAACGCTCAGGGCGAGGACGTTGTTGCAGGTGTTCGTACACCGATGCCTATCGCTGAGATGGAGCAGAAGTTCCCGGAGGCATTTGCACAGTTTAAGGAAGTATGCCAGAACCTTGAAAATCATTACAGAGATATGCAGGATATGGAGTTTACAGTAGAGCACGGTAAGCTTTATATGCTTCAGACAAGAAACGGTAAGAGAACAGCTCAGGCAGCTCTTAAGATAGCTTGTGACCTTGTTGATGAGGGAATGAGAACAGAGGAAGAGGCTGTTGAGATGATTGATCCGAGAAATCTTGACACATTGCTTCACCCGCAGTTTGATGCTGTTGCTCTTAAGTCTGCTACACCGATGGCAAAGGCTTTGGGTGCATCACCCGGTGCTGCTTGCGGTAAGATTGTATTCACAGCTGAAGATGCAAAAGTATGGGGCGCAAAGGGCGAGAAGGTAATTCTTGTTCGTCTTGAAACTTCACCTGAGGATATCGAGGGTATGAAGGCTGCTAAGGGTATATTGACAGTCCGCGGCGGTATGACATCACACGCTGCCGTTGTTGCACGCGGTATGGGTACATGCTGTGTATCAGGTTGCGGCGATATCGCAATGGACGAAGAAAACAAGAAATTCACACTTAACGGTAAGACTTATGTTGAGGGTGACTTTATCTCACTTGATGGTTCAACAGGTAACATTTATGACGGCGTTATCAAGACTGTTGATGCTTCAATTGCAGGTGAGTTCGGCAGAATTATGACTTGGGCAGACAAGTTCAGAACAATGAAGGTTAGAACAAACGCTGATACTCCGGCTGATGCTAAGAGAGCAAGAGAGCTTGGTGCTGAAGGTATCGGTCTTTGCCGTACAGAGCATATGTTCTTTGAGGGCAACAGAATTGATGCGTTCCGTGAGATGATTTGTGCAGATACACTTGAGGAAAGAGAAGCAGCATTGGATAAGATTCTTCCTATGCAACAGGGCGACTTTGAGGAGCTTTATGAGGCACTTGAAGGACATCCCGTAACAATCCGTTTCCTTGATCCTCCGCTACATGAGTTTGTTCCCACAGAAGAGGCTGATATTGCACTTCTTGCAAAGGCACAGGGTAAGCCGGTTGAAGCTATTAAGGATATAATCAACGGCTTGCACGAGGCTAACCCGATGATGGGTCACCGTGGCTGTCGTCTTGCAGTAACATATCCTGAAATCGCTAAGATGCAGACAAGGGCTGTTATCCGTGCAGCTATAAACGTATCAAAGGCTCATCCGGATTGGACAATCGTTCCGGAGATTATGATTCCGCTTGTATGTGAAGTTAAGGAATTAAAGTGCGTTAAGAAGATAGTTGTTGAAACTGCTGATGCTGAAATCGCAGCTGCAGGCAGCAACCTTAAGTACGAAGTTGGTACAATGATCGAAATCCCCAGAGCTGCTCTTTCAGCTGACGAGATTGCAAAAGAAGCTGACTTCTTCTGCTTCGGTACAAATGACCTTACACAGATGACATACGGCTTCTCACGTGATGATGCAGGTAAGTTCCTTGATGCTTACTATGATGCAAAGATATTCGAGAACGATCCGTTCGCAAGACTTGACCAGTCAGGTGTCGGTAAGCTGATGGATATGGCTATTAAGCTTGGTAAGCCTGTTAACCCAAGCCTACACGTAGGTATCTGCGGTGAGCACGGCGGCGATCCTACATCAGTTGAGTTCTGTAACGAGCTTGGTCTTGACTATGTATCATGTTCACCGTTCAGAGTTCCGATTGCAAGACTTGCTGCAGCACAGGCTGCTATTAAGGCTTCAAAATAATTGATTAGGAATAAATAAAATATATGACCTTGTGGGACAATTGCCCTACAAGGTCTTTTTTATGTAACAAAAATGTAAAAATGTTTTTATCATAACAACATATAAAACGCCTTGACACATCTCTTAAAATATTGTATAATATATATGCTTGATATTTCTTTAAAAAATTTTCTGAAATGTTACAGTTATCGAAGCTGCACACAATCTTTGGTGTGCCTGCGGTTGCTTGCATTGCGGATTTTTAAAAACAGCACAACCTGCAAGCTGTTTTTAAACATTATAAATATAAAGCAACCATTTTTATGGTACGCCTCCGGTTGGGTGTGGGATATATTAATCACATTATAGGAGGTGTTTGAGATAGATCCATTAACAATAGCGCTTATAGCAGGCATTGTCGTTCTTGCCGTCGGTTGCGTGGTAACTTATAAAATTGGCTTCTCCTCCGGCGTAGAGCATAGGAAAAAGATAGCAGAAGCACAATATGGCTCCGCTGAGGAAAAGGCTAAATCAATTATCGCCGATGCAGAACGAACGGCTGATTCAAAAAAGCGAGAGGCACTGTTAGAAGCAAAAGAGGAAAACCAGCGTTTGCGACAGGAGCTTGATAAGGAAATCAAGGAACGCAGAAGCGAAATTTCCAGACAGGAAAACAGACTTAATCAAAAAGAAGAAGCATTAGATAAAAAATCTGATAACCTTGAAAAGAAGGAGCAGTCATATAACAGTAAGCTCCGTTCATTGGAAAAACACGAAAATGAAATAGCAGAAATCAAACAGAAGCAGACAGAGGAGCTTGAGAATACGGCAGTTGATGCAGAGATTGCTAAAAAAG
>CAKSGP010000065.1 GCA_934454745.1 uncultured Clostridia bacterium | reverse complement strand
GGATCCTCATTCCCATGATTTTACGGAGCTGCTTTTTGTTTTAGACGGGAGAGGAACCGTAGAAATCGTTGACGGAGAAACAAGAGAAGTAAAAAAAGGGGATATGGTTATATATAATGCTGATGTAATTCACTCAGAGCAAAGCAGTAAAGAAGACCCTCTTGAAATTGTATTTATCGGCATTGACAGGATAAACATTAACGATTTACCGGCAAACCACATGCTTCCGCCGGAGTATGATTTTATATACGAAACAGGGGATATGTATGATATTTTCAAGCAATATTTCAAGCTTTTGTTAGTCGAATCCGATAGGAAAGAGCAGTTTCATACAGAAATAGTACAGAACGCCACCCGTACCCTTGTAATGTATCTTTTCAGGCTCCTGAACAGAAAATCCGAATCAGGCGAGCTTTTAAGGAGCAACGATTCCTTAAATGTTGCCGTGAATTATATAGAACAGCATTTTTTAGAGGACATTAACCTTGACAGCGTAGCAAATGCGTGTTATATAAACAAATTCTATCTTGCCCATCTGTTTAAGACACATAAAAATACGTCAGTAGGCAAATACATATTTAATAAGCGTATCAATGAGGCAAAAAGACTGCTGTACTTTACGGATATATCAATCTCCGACGTTGCAAGGGAGTGCGGATTTAACGATTTCAGTTATTTCTGTCGTGCATTCAAGAAGGCGTGTGACAAAACACCGCTTCAATACAGAAAACAGGTAAAAGATATGTAATGGGTACTGTATAAAAAGAGCAATCAATCTGTTATGACTGATTGTTCTTTTTTTTAGGAGATTATTTGGCTCGTTTCCTCCTGTCCTTTAAGTAACAATACACAAATTACCAAAAAAACCTTTTAAATTTCATATAAACAACCACCAAACTTTTAATAATATCAAGGAAAAACCGAAATCCGTGTCGAAATACTAAACTGACGGAAAAAAATCGATATTTTTGTTATTTTTTTTCAGATTGCGGTAAATATAATATGTATATATTTCTGCTACCAGCAAATAATAAATTAAATCGGGAGGGGAAAATATGGCTTATGTATCAGATGATTTAGTCAACGAGATTTGTATGTCCAATGACATAATTGATTACGCATCATCTTTTATGACAGTCAAGAAAACAGGCAAGAACTACGTTGCCTGCTGTCCGTTTCATAACGAAAAAACCCCCTCATTCAGTATTAACAGAGATAAACAGCTATTTCACTGTTTCGGATGCGGAGCAAGCGGAAACTTTATCCAGCTTGTAATGAGGCTTGAAGGTCTTGACTATAAAGATGCACTACATAGCTTAGCAGACCGTGCAAACATAAAAATCCCCGAAACAGGCAAGCGTGAATCAGACGCATTAACACGCAAAAAGGATTCAATCCTTGAAATGAACAAGCTTGCGGCGAGATTTTTCTATGATTGTCTTATGAATCCCCAAATCGGCAAAGAGGCACGTGCATACTTTTCAAACAGAAAGCTTTCAAAGGAAACGGTTATAAAATTCGGACTGGGCTATGCCCCAAACTCACCTGATGCACTCTTAAAGGAGCTTCGTGGAAAGGGCTATACAGATGATTCTGTTGTTGAGGCAGGCCTTGCAGTTATGCGAAACGGCAAAGCCATAGACAAATACCGCAACCGTGTGATATTTCCCATTATAAACACGCGAGGCAGAGTAATCGGCTTTGGGGGACGGATAATGGGCCCCACAGAGCTTGATAGGGGGGTGAAGCTTCCAAAATACTTAAACTCACCCCAGACCGTGGTATATGACAAGAGCAGTAACGTATTCGCTCTAAATCTTGCCAAGAACTCAAACGCAAAAACCCTTATTCTGTGCGAGGGATATATGGATGTAATAGCAGTCCATCAGGCAGGGATAACAAACTGTATAGCCACCTTAGGTACGGCATTGACACAACAGCAAATCAAGCTTATTTCACGCTACTGCGATGAAATCCTGATTTGCTATGATATGGACGAGGCAGGAACGAAGGCGGCACTGCGGGCCATAGATATGATAAACGACGCTGGGATAAAGTCAAGCGTAATACGGATAAAGGGTGCAAAGGACCCTGATGAATACATCACCAAATACGGAGTATCAGGCTTTAAGACCGCAATAGATAAGGCGATGCCCTCTACTGCCTTTAAGCTGTCACTAATCCGGCAGAAATACGATATAACAGACACTGACGGCAAGATACGCTTCGTAGAGGAGGTTGCAGAGTGTCTTTCGGGACTCAAGGACCTTATAGAGGTAGAGGCATACATAAAGAAAACCGCACAGGACACAGGCATATCAGAGCGAGCCATATACGGCAAATATTCCGAGTACCATTCAAAAAACGCAAAACAGCGTCCTGCACGGACAAAGGAGGAATACAAACGCCGTGAGATAAACCGCATAAACAGCGAAAAGTCAAAGGAGGAGCAGGTCAGTGCATCGGTCCTTGATGCAGAACGCAAGTTGCTGTCTATTATCGCAAAAAGCCGTAGGCTGTGTGTTCGGTCAAAGGAGCTTCTAAGTCCTGAGGAGTTTTCAAATAATATTTATAAAACCCTTGCTGAGAAAATGTACAAATGTGCAACAGCAGGTGAGCCCATAGACGAAGGATTGATACTTGACGAATTCTCAGGCGACACGGATTCGGAAAATACAGCGGCGGCGGTATTTTTCAACAATGAAGAATATTCAGACAGTGATAAAACACTGTATGATTTAATATATACAATAAAACTAAACAAACTTGAATCAAAGATAAAAGCGACTGCCGAGCCAAGCGAGATTTTGGAGCTTATCAAGCAGAAAAACAGTCTTATGCAACAAAAAAAATCCTGGCAGTCACAAATATAACTCGGAGGGGAAACTATGGATAACGAAAAGGATATGTCATTAGAGAACGAGGAGCTGACAGAGGAACAGCTTGCCACTATGAAAAAGAAAGCTGATATAATGCTCCAGATAATTGAAAAAGGTAAAAAGAACGAATACCTGACCTATAACGAAATAAATCAAGCCTTTGACGGTATTGAGGTCACGGCGGAGGAGCTTGAAAAGCTTTATGATGTTCTTGAAGCTGAAAAGATAGAAGTAGTAGAGGATATGGATAAGGAGCTTGAGGATATCGAGGTATCCCAAGAGGAACTTGAGGATTTATCCGTACCTGACGGCATTAATATTGACGACCACGTTAAGATGTATCTTAAGGAAATAGGTAAGGTACCCCTGCTCTCAACAGAGGAGGAAACAGAGCTTGCCCAAAGAATGGCAGACGGTGATGAGGAGGCAAAGAAAAAGCTTGCCGAAGCAAACCTCCGTCTTGTTGTAAGTATAGCAAAACGATATGTAGGCAGAGGAATGATGTTCCTTGACCTTATCCAGGAGGGCAACTTAGGTCTTATCCGTGCCGTGGACAAGTTTGACTACACAAAGGGATATAAATTCTCAACTTATGCAACCTGGTGGATACGTCAGGCAATAACAAGAGCCATAGCCGACCAGGCACGAACAATCAGAATCCCTGTTCATATGGTAGAAACCATAAACAAGCTTGTGAGGGTATCACGTCAGCTTGTTCAGGAATTGGGACGTGAGCCTACGTTTGAGGAGCTTGCAAAGGGACTTAATATGTCTGTTGAAAAGGTACGTGAAATCTCAAAGATTTCACAGGAGCCTGTATCATTAGAAACACCAATCGGTGAGGAGGAGGACAGCCATTTAGGCGACTTTATCCCTGATGATGATGCACCTGCACCATCGGAGGCGGCAAGCTACGTGCTGTTAAAGGAACAGCTTGTAGACGTGCTAAAAACGTTAACACCCCGTGAGGCAAAGGTACTAAAGCTCCGCTTCGGCTTAATTGACGGCAGACAGCGTACCTTGGAAGAAGTGGGCAAGGAATTCAACGTTACCCGTGAGCGAATTCGACAGATAGAGGCAAAAGCACTAAGAAAGCTCCGCCACCCAAGCCGTTCAAAGAAGCTCAAGGATTTCCTTGACGTATAACAGGAGGCGGAAATGGACTGGATAAAAGTAACAGTATATACAACAACAGAGGGAATAGAGCCTGTATCAGGCAGAATGATGCAGCTTGGCATAACAGGGCTTGTTATAGAGGACGAAAACGAGTTTAACGACTTCCTTGAGGAAACGAAAGACGCCTGGGACTATGTTGACGAAAACCTGATACAAAAAATGTCAGGTGAAACGAGAGTAATTGCATATATAAGCGATGACGTTTCAGGCAGGGAGCTTTTATCGGCGATAAAATCCACGATGTGCGAGCTTTCGGATATGGACACTGACAAAAAATTCGGCAGACTCACCGTGGAACTTGAAGGCACGAAAACAGAGGACTGGGCAAACGCTTGGAAGCAGTACTTCCACGCAATGGAAATAGGCGAAAAAATCCTTGTAAAACCGCAGTGGGAGGATCTGAGAGAACCCACAGACAGAGTAGTATTTAACATAAACCCTGGAATGAGCTTCGGAACGGGCTCTCACGAAACAACACAGCTTTGTCTTACACAGCTTGAAAAGTATATAACCCCTGATTGTTGTATGCTTGACTTAGGCTGCGGAAGCGGAATACTTTCGGTAGTATCACTGCTTTTGGGGGCAAAGGAGGCAGTTGCGGTAGATATTGACCCAAACTGTATTGATACCGCCTACGAAAACTCGGATATGAACGGCATAGACCGTGACCGCTACACAGTAATAAGTGGAAACGTGCTGACCGATCCTGATGTTAAAGAAATAATCTCAAAGCACAAATACGAGGTAGTGGCGGCAAACATTGTAGCAGATGTTATAATCGGTCTTGCCCCTGCCGCACGTCTTTATATGAAAGAGGGGGGAGTTTTCATAACCTCAGGAATTATTGACGGCAGGCAAGAGGAGGTAAAATCCGCACTTATTGACGAAGGCTTTGAGGTAGTAGCTATGGACCGCAGAAAGGACTGGTGGTCAATTGTCTGCAAATAACGTAACCGCCCACATTGCCTGCGACTATCAATACTACACCGTAAAAGCCTGTGGTAAAAAGTACATAATAGGAGGAGGAGAGGCAGAAACTGCAAAGGATGCCGATGCAATAATCCTCCTGACCTCAATGCCGAAATACTGCACCGATATTGCAGAAATAGTAAAGGCAAAGCCAGACATCGAAATCTACGCAACATCGGCAGGACTGCGGAACATAAAAGAGATTATAAACTGCGAGATAAATGAAAAGCTCATAAAGGATAAAGGCGTAGTTGACGGATTGCAATTCATCATAACCCCGGGACTTCCGTGGGTTGACACCCTATGCGTAAGCTTTGGTGACACTCTGTTTTCAGGCGAGCTTTTCTCAAGAGCGCCTGATTTTAAAAAGGGTTACTATGCGTCAGGGCTTGATATTAACCGCCAATTTGTCGTATCTGCTCTTGACAGATTAAAAGCTATGGATATTTCCCGTATCTGCCCATCATCAGGCGATATAGTAGAAAATGTTGAGGAAGCATTTAGAAGCTACTATGTATTAACAAAAACGGAGCAGTCTGAAAAAAAGCGGATAAGCCTGATATACAGCAGTGAATACGGCTTTAGTGAATCTATGGCAGAGTATCTGTATGAGGAGCTTAAAAATAAATATGATGTTTACTATACAAAAGCCGACAGTGCAGATTATGCCGAGCTTAATAAATCGGATATATTATTGATAGGAACAAACACTATTAACAAAAACGCACCAAAGTCAGTATGGGACGCAATAACTCGCCTTGACTTGGTAAATAAGCGTGGAATGCCGTATTTTGTATTCGGCTCCTTTGGCTGGGCAGGTGACGGCATAAAGCTGATTGATAAAACCCTTAACAATATGGGAATGACAAGGATTGCAAAACCCCTTGAGGTATTATTTAAGCCTGACACGGAGGATTTTGCGAGCCTGTCGAAAATTGTCGAAAAAATTGACGGATTATATAAATAACGGAGTTTTATATCACCGTACCGATCCCCCAAGATGATGTATAAATTCTGCTTGTATTAGTATGTCTGATACAAGCAGAATTTTTTGCGTATATACGCAAAAATTTTACGAAGGGGGATATAACTGTGATTGAATGGATTTATAATAAAACAACTGTTTAAAATACTGGAAATATTTACACAAAAAACCCTTGACTTTTTTTGAATGGGGTAGTATAATAGTATTATAAACTCAACGTAAAACTAAATAAAAGGAGACGATTTTTATGAAAAAAATCATAAGTATGCTTGTGTCACTTGCAATTATTGCCGGCACATTCCCTATGATGATCGCATTTGCAGATGGCGAAACATCAACGGCTTGGGACGGCGCGGTTGCAACAGGCTATGCAGGTGGAGATGGTACAGAAGTTAATCCGTACTTGATTTCAAACGGAGCAGAGCTTGCGTATCTTGCCCAGCAGGTTAATAGCGGCAACAATATGTATAATAAATACTTCAAGCTTACAGCAGACATTGACCTTGGCAACAAGTCCTGGACACCTATCGGCTGTGGCGGCGATGATCATAACGTTGACAACTTCAGGGGCAACTTTGAAGGTGGCGGACACGTTATAAAGAATATGAAAATTACAGCCGTTGCTGCTTCTACAACAGATCGCGTAACTACAGATCTACCAAACGGAAAAGAAAGAACCTTTGTAGGACTTTTTGGCTATATAACGGCTGGAACAGTAAAGAACCTTAGAATAGAGGGCGCAACAATTGATGGTGCTTTTTCTAAAGGTAATATAGGCGGACTTGTAGGCAGAACAGATGGCGGAACAATTGAAAACTGCTATGTAAAAAATATTACAATCACAAATACTTCAGAGAACAAAGCCGACGCAAGTGTGGGCGGTATGATTGGTTCAGCAAGAGGAAAAGTCACTACAGTTAAAAACTGCTATGTGTACAATGCAAGTTTTAATGTATCATCAACGACCCTTGGCGGATTAGTTGGCAATGTAGAGCCATGGAGTGCACTTAACTCAACACCTCACTTCAGTAATTGTTATACATCAAACATATCTGTCACCGCAGGAAACTTGTATCCTTTCGGACGCTATGATGGTAACTCAAACTATCCAGACTTTAAAGAACTTGTAACAAAGTGTTATACAGATGTAGAGGGCGGTAAGTGGAGCAATTGGCTTACAAAAGATATTCTTCGAGGCGATAATGCTGCAGTAAAGAGCACAAAGAAGCAGATTAAAGACGGTCTGGCAACTGTTACAGGCTATTCAATTGACAAAACTGTAAATAACGGTTATCCTTGTCTTACAGTTGAAACTGGCTGGGACGGCGCGGTTGCAACAGCCTATGCAGGTGGAACCGGTACAGAAGCTGATCCGTACTTGATTTCAAATGCAGCACAGCTTGCGTATCTTGCCAAGCAGGTTAATAGCGGCATCAATATGTATAATAAATACTTCAAGCTTACAGCAGACATTGACCTTGGCAACAAGCCCTGGACACCTATCGGCTGTG
>CAKSGP010000064.1 GCA_934454745.1 uncultured Clostridia bacterium | reverse complement strand
ACTTTATCCCAAATTGATTTTGCGATTGCTTGATATGCTCCCAAATACCCGGATGTTTCCCCGTATTTTAAATCAACTCCCATGGAAGGATGGCGGAAAGCCAACAATCCGGCAATCAGGATAAAGGCAAATACGCAATAGTTTCTCGTGCCCTTTTCACTCTTAAACAGACCTTTTTGAAGAACGGCTCCGAGTATTAAAAGTATATATAAAGAATAATATATTGCCAAAAGAACACTTCCTTAAAGTGAGTTATAAATATCAATATATTTATCGGTCATATATTGGCTGCCGTATACACGAACGGCAGACGCCGATATTTTGTTTTTATCCCTTGCTTCATTTAAAAAACAGTTAATATGAGAATATAAGGAATTCAAATCCCCGTAATTTACAAACTCACTGTATTCGGGCAACGCTATAGTCTCAGGTCCGCCTGCCTTAAATCCGACAACAGGTGTTCCGCAGCACAGACTCTCGGCACATACCATTGAAAAAGTTTCCTTTTTGCTTGTCAAAACAGTTACATCCGCCATTCCGTAGAACTGTGCTAATTTTTTTTGGTCGCTGACTTTTCCAAGAAGAATAATGTTTTCAGGTACATCAATATCCGCTTGATAATCTCCGGCAACAATTATTTTTACATTATCCTCCGTCAGCATTTCCGCCAACTTAATTATGTAATAACCGCCCTTTATATTGTTGGGATCATTATTGAAATGCGGAGTCGCGTGAAATATTATTTTTTCATTTCCCAATTTAAGCTCGGATCTTAAATCTTTTGTATCATAGGTATGAAAAACAGCCGTATCAAGACCGTTTGTAACAACCGTATGACGCTTTCCGTTTAGTATCGGTGATTCTTCCGCTCTTTCCATAAGCCAGGGTGAAACAGATACAACCGTCAGATTATCTTTTTCAAAACCGTCAAAGGCTTTTTTCATTCTTTTCCAAGAAATTGCGGTGTTGTCTAAAATTAAAGATTTGGTTTCCTTTTTTAACCGCGGACAATTACCGCACTCTTTTTTCCAGTTCTCACAGTCAAGCGCATAACCGCAATTGGCCGTAAACATAAACTCAGCGTGCAATGTCAAAACGGTTTTTATATTGTTTTTTTTAAGCCAGCCCACAAGCCGATATATATTAACAAAATAACCGTTTATGCACTGCAAATGCACAATGTCCGGTTTTTCCTTTTTAATGATTTTTATAAGCTTATTGGTTGAGAAAAAACAGCCGCCGTACATAACTCCCGTAAATCTTGAAAGCAAATTATTGAATTTGGCATACGCTTCATTGCAGGTTTTATATACATTCGGTTCATTGACCTTTTTCCCTCTCCCGTAGCAAACGACAGATTCTATTCCCTTTTCTATAAAATCTCTATGTAAATCTGCTGTTATTTTTCCGGTACTGCCGGTATTGTACACGCAGTTGACCTGCAATACTTTCATATCTTATTCTCCGTGGATTTTACAGTGTCATAAATGACGCCGAAATTATTGTTTGTTCTGTGATTTTTATTTGCAAGCTCCAAAGCATTTTTCACAACGGTGTTTCTTATATCTTCATTTGTCAGCAATTCGCTAAGTCCGCTTGAAAGCTTTTCTTTTGAGGTTATACAGTAAGCGGCTTTATTTTCCGAAAGATACTTAATCGAAGCTATTTCTTCGGGTCCGTAGGCTAATATACAGGTTCCGCTCATAAGCGAATCCGCTATTTTGGTTGAAACGGAATATCTTACCGAATTTTTAATATTCTCGTCAAAGGATTCGGTGTGTATAACAGCAAGGCTTTCCGCCATAACCTTTTTCACTTCGTCAGCCGGGATGCTTCCGTGAAAAGCAATCCCGTTTTCGGCAGTCATAAGCTTTAATATCTCCTCCCGCTTTTCGGAAGAATAGACATCTATATGGTCAATATCTGTGCCGAGCTTCTTTAATGCACGCCCTATATCTATTAATTGCAAATGCCTGTTATATCCTAAGTTCCCGATATATGAAATTTTGCGTTTTTTCTCACCTTCAAGCTTTCCTTCAAACGAAGCCGCGGTATGTATAGTTACACATTTTTTATTGAACAGCTTTTCGTAATCCTCCGTCATGCTGTCGCATATGCAAAAAATTGCCGATGAATAACTCATGGCTTTATTAACCGATTTCATAAAATGCTTATACTGAAAACCGCCTAAAAACTTGCCATTATTTTTATTATTAAAATAATAATCGTCCATACACGAAACATATAGCGGTATATTCCGTGATTTAGCTGTTTTAAGCGCTATATCATACATAAACGCATAATCGCCGGAAACAAAAAATATACAGTCGGGATTGATTTTATCGATCCAAGTCCTAAATTGTTTATTATTCCAGTGGCCTAACTTCCACCATAAATTTCTGAGTATATAAATCAAAGGCGTTCTTTTTCTCGCCTTTTGATAAAGCTTGGCTTCGGTACCGCTGTCTGTCCTTGATGTTTTTCTGTCTTTTTGAATATCGTTCTCACTTAAAACTTTCCCGGTTTTAAATCCAAAAACAGACTTAATCATTTCCTTATCCGTAACCCTGTAATAGTTATTACAGATATCGGAGGTCGGAATCTCGGAATGAATATAAAACTGTGCCAAATTCTCTTGACCGAAATCCTTAAAGTATGAAACCAATGTTTTCCCCATACTTTCTGTTTCGGAAAACACATTATGGCTTACCACTAAAATCCGCAAAACACTTGCTCCTTTTCAAATAAGCTTAACTTCGTCCTTGTATGTCCCGTCACCGACAAAATACGGTTTGTCAAAGTCCCAGCTTTCTGCGTGCTGCTCCCATTTGATTCGCTCCGGCGAAGGCGGTTTCATATAATCGCCGAACCTTTCGCTTAAAAACTCGTGCAGCTTTTCGGGAGCTTTCAGTTCCGCCTTTTCAAAGGGCACATACTCCGGATTTTCAAAGTATTCACGCTTGTATATAGCATTTTTGAAAACCGCTTTGCCCATAAAATTGCAAAAATAATTTGTTTTCTTATTGCGGTATTTATATACCTGTTTAAGCCCGTGTTTGACCCAAAGTCGGTCAGGCATACGGCTCATAACTTTAAGAGCAAAACCTAAAAAGCCGCCCCTTCTGTTATACCCTCTTACGGCAAGACCTTTCATAATCACATATTTTGCCCAAAGGCATTGATGAATTTGCTGCAATTTGTTATTGGGGCAGGTATGCAATATAAAAATATCTACATATATTCCGTGATGAATATCCCACTTTTTAAGGGATTCCTCGATATAAGAGGTGTTATTAAGTCTTATTTTCGAAATGGTGACCATACCGTCGGTAAGTCCCCATTCCTGAAGATAATACTTTTCTTTATCTCCGTTTTCGTTAAAAACCTTGCGGAATTTTTCATAATTGTCAGGCGTCATAAAAACATCGAGGTCATCATCCCACGGTATAAATCCGCCATGCCTTTTTGCTCCGAGGGCAGAACCGCCCATCAAACAATAATTTATATCGTTTTCTCTGCAAAGCTTATCTATATAAACCGCAATTTCAAGAATTTTATCCTGTAATTCAAGAAATCCGTATTTCGGGTCAAGCCCATCACGCATATATTGGTATTCCATAATTAAATTCCGAAAGCCTTTCTGATTATTTTCCTTAAAAAACCCGGTAATGAATAATAAATCTTCTGTTTTCTGTAAAACTTTGAATTTAAATAGTTATCAACCAAAGCCTCAATTCCGCCATTTTCATAACATTCCACAAATTCGTCTCGGTTTTTAGGTTCTTCGGTACCTCCGCAAAAGCACACCTTATCGCTTATGAGCGTATCTATGTCCATTTTATATACATTCAGCAAATCATTGCATTTTTCAAAAAGCCGTTTACCTTTTTCGGTATGAAGAAAAACCGTTGAAACGCCGGCGAAACGATTTATACCATTTATATATTTGTCAATGTCGTGGAAATCGGAAATCGTAATATCCGTTATTCTTTCTTTACCTGCAAAGCTGCAATTATAACAGCTTTTACGCAATGTTATATACTTTTGAAAAGCCGCATAAAACGGAGATTCAAAATAATACCTTGTTTTTTTCTTGCTTTTGCCGTCTTTTAAATATGTAACGGTGTAATAGTGCGGAGTAGTTCCGTTTTTCTTCTTAGTCCGAAATTCATAGTCGGTTATTTTAATATTCTCTTTTTGTTCCTTATATTTTTTGCACTCGTCAAAAAAGCTTTGGCTCGGCACGCCGTGGCATATAAAATCAACGGTTATCAGATTCTCATAATTCTTATTTAAAAAAAGCTTCAGGGCGGCATTTTGACACGGAGAGGATACAAACAAAATCTTTTCGCCGTCTTCAAGCTTGCTTTTAATTTCGGCATATTTATCCGTCATATCGCTTTGAAGATATTTGGATTTTCTCAAAGGCTTAAGTGCTTTAACACTGTCAGCCGCGGTACACTTTAATTTAAGGTTTCCGTCAAAAGCAGCGCCGTATACCGTATATCCTTCCTCTATGAGAACTCTTGCAAATGTTTCGAACATTCCTCCGCTTGAGCCGCCGAATAATACCTCGGGATTTTTTGAAAGTGCGGCATAGGTATCGTCGGTCACGGTATTGTTTTTGACAGCGTTAAGCATAGGACATACTCTGTCGCATTTTCCGCAGGATATACATTTTTCCGTATCAACCTTCGGGAAAACCGCACCAAGCGTTCCTGTTGTTTGCGATATGCATTTCTTCGGGCAGGAAGCCAAGCATGCCATACAGCCGCAGCAATTCTTCTCTTCTGTAATGCTAATCATATTTATATACCCGAGAGCTTTTCGGAAAGAATGGTCGAGGAAGTTCCGTCTGTATGCGGCAGGAAAACCATATCAACGCCTACGCCGTTAAGCTTTTTTTCACATTCGTTATACAAATTACTGCCTTTCCAGTCGTCGCCGTGAAATATTGCATTGAATTTGAGTTTTTCCCAAGCCGCAAACTTATCCATATTAATCTGCGGAACAACCTTGTCAACATATTTTATTGCCTTTATGATTTCCGCTCTTTCTTCAAACGGCACAATCGGAGTTTTATGCTTATAGTTTTTAACCAATTCATCCGTGCTTACTCCGACAATCAAGTATTCGCATTGTTCTTTCGCCCGTCTCAAAATGTTAAGGTGACCTATATGGAACATGTCGAATACGCCGGTTGTGTAGCCTATTTTGTATTTTTTATCACTCATTATTTACCCTCGCAAATTTTCGGAATACAAATCCCCGTAATTTATTAGGCATTAAAACCTGTATTATAAGCCGTTCCGTTACATTTATTAAATATCTCGGGAGTGTAATCATTTTTTTGCTTAACATAAATTTCTGAAGCTTTGCTTCACTTTTAAAATATTTAATTCCGCCGCGGCGGCTGTACATTTCTTTTCCGACCCGTACATTTACAAGAATTTCGTTAATGTTTTCAAATTTATAGCCAGCCAAAGCAAGTCTTATCCACAGATAATAATCTTCTTCGCAATACCAATCAATATAACCGCCGACATTACTGACATCCGTTTTCTTAAACATCACGGTAACCTGATTCATAGGGCAGCGCTTTTTAATATATTCTTTAATTTCACTGTCATTTTGCGGAACAATTCTGCTGCCTGCCGTTTTTTCGGGTTTGTCAATAAATTCGGATATATTTCCGCCGACAACCGAAAGCTTTTTATCGTTTTCGAAAACCGTCAACTGTTTTTCGAACCTTTCAGGTACGCTTATGTCGTCTGCGTCCATCAAAGCCACAAGCTCATTTTTACAGTTTTTAAGCCCTATTCGTCTTGCGTTTCCGTGCCCGACATTTTCAGGCAATCTGATTACATTAAATATATCCGATTTCTCATAGTCTGTTATTATTTTATCGAGTGTATCCGTAACAGGACCGTCAACCACCAAAACCACTTCATCAGGCTTACAGGTTTGATTTAAAATGCTTTCAACGGCTGTTTTGAAATGCTCGGGATTGTCATTCTTATATACACACATTGAAACACTGAATTTTTCCATATTCACACCCTTAAAAGCTCTAAAGCGTCCGCCTGTTTTTCGTCATAGCTTTCTTTATCTACAACACCTTTTTCAAGTAAATAGTCACCCAAATCTTCGGCAGTCTCCATACCCTCTGTACTTATATCGGCGCGTTCAAATACTTTTTTGATTGTAAGAAAAATTATTTTCCAATCGCCGAGAAATGTTATATTCTGTATGTATTCGGTATCGTATTCAAGTTTGTTTTCCCAGTTTATCGCGTTTCTGCCGCTTATTTGGGCAAGCCCCGAAAGTCCCGGACGAACCTTATGTCTCATTCTCTGCCGCTCGGTCATAAAAACCATATCCCTTACAAGCTGGGGACGTGGTCCTATAACCGACATATCGCCCTTTAAGATGTTTATAAGCTCGGGTAGTTCGTCAAGCGAGGTCGAACGAAGAAATTTTCCGTATTTTGTAAGCCGTTTATCGTCGGGAAGTAAATTTCCGTCCTTATCCTTTTCGCAGGTCATTGTTCTGAATTTTATCAGTTTAAAAATCTTTTCGTTTTTACCGGGTCTTAACTGTGTAAAAAACGGATTGCCTTTCATTGCAATCGCACCCGCAACAGTTAAAACTATCATTATCGGTGAAAGCACAACTATGGCGCAAAACGAAAGAAAGCAGTCCATTGCTCTTTTTATGTACTTGGCGTATATACCGTCCGATACCGTTATTTCTTCTTCGGTCGGTTTAATTTCGGTTTCAATCATCTTATTTTCCCCTTAAAAACAAGATTTGATTATTTCAATTACCTTTGCCTGTTCCTCGGCAGTCATCTTAATATCGCTCGGCAGGCAAAGTCCTCTGTCGAATATATCCATACCCACATCTACTCCGCCGCCTGCTATGTAAGCGTTGGTTTTGGCTCGACCATAGCCCTCTCTTGTTACAAAGCCGTTCATACGGTATATCGGCTGCATATGCATAGGCTTCCAGATAGGTCTGCCCTCGGCGTTGTATTTCGCTAATGTTTCAAGTATCTCGGTCGGGCAGGATTTACCCTGCTCTGTTATGTAACAGGCGTCGCTATCGCTCCTTACCTGCTTGCACATAGCGTCCTTATCGATAATCAAGCAGGAAAGCCAGAAGTTAGGCTCGCTGTTTTTTTCGTCATACGGGTTCATAGAAACAGGCAGACCCTTTAAGCCCTCTTTATATCTTTGGTAGATTTCCTTTTTAAGTCTTATATGCTCCTCAAGGTAAGGCAGCTGTCCCCTTACAACACCGGCTATAACATTGCTCATACGGTAGTTGTAGCCCAATTCCTCATGCTGATACCAAGGGGCGTTTTCCCTTGATTGGGTGGACCATTTTCTTGCCTTTTCCGCGGCTTCCTTACTGTCTGTAAGCAGCATACCGCCCGAAGAGCCTGTTATTATCTTATTGCCGTTAAAGCTTATTGCGTTATATGTACCGAAGGTTCCTGTTTCTCTCCCCTTGTATGTAGCTCCGAAAGACTCCGCCGCGTCATCTATCATTACGGC
>CAKSGP010000063.1 GCA_934454745.1 uncultured Clostridia bacterium | reverse complement strand
ACTCTCACCAAGATAGCTTTCAGCATCTGCTTTAAGCTTTGAAAGAATCATTGCTGAAATCTCTTGAGGTGTATATGCCTTATCGTCAATAGTAACCTTTTCGGTTGTACCCATTTTTCTCTTGATTGACATAATCGTACGGTCAGCATTTGTTACTGCCTGACGCTTTGCAACCTGACCTACAATTCTTGCTCCGTCTTTCTGGAACGCAACAACAGACGGTGTAGTTCTTGCACCCTCGCTGTTTGTGATAACGTTAGGGCTACCGCCCTCCATAACAGCTACACAGCTGTTTGTTGTACCTAAGTCAATACCTATAATCTTTCCCATTTTCTATCTTTCCTTTCAAATTTAAATTTACAAATAAATAATACTAATCAAAATATTCATAGCAGATTGTGCGTTTTAGCAAACGCCGTGTATCGTTATACCAAAAGGAGCTAAAACGTTCAAGATGTAGAGAATATTTTAATCAGTTGGCTACTTTAACCATACTGTGACGCACTACTCTTTCGTCGTTATATATATAGCCACGCATTAAATCCTCAACTACTGTATTATCATCAATTGATTCATCCTCAATGTGCATTACAGCGTTATGGAAGTTTGGATCAAACTGTTCACCCTCCGCCTCAATGGGTTTTACGTGAAGCTTTTCGAGGCAGTCATTAAACTGCTTCATAACCATTTCTATACCTTCTTTGAACTTAATTGCATCCTCTGATGTAACTTCTGTTTTTAATGCTCTTTCCAAATTGTCGCCTATGGGCAACAGCTCTTTAACCGCATCTACTATTGCATCAGCATATCGTGCCGCTTTCTCTTTTGTGGTTCGGTTTTGATAATTTGCATATTCAGACATAAGTCTTAAGTATTTATCATTAAGCTCATCTAATTCCTTTTGAAGTTTTTCCTCCTCTGTGGGTGCAGTCTCAGGTTCCTCTGTTTGTGTAACCTCCTGCTCCTCGAGATTTTCTAATTTTTCTTTATTCTCAGACATCACTTCGCCTCCTTTCAATGTTATCAGTCATCATCTGAAATATATCCGATGAGTTTATCAATTTCCTTTGATATAAGATCAAGACTGGCAAACACCTGGGAATAATTCATTCGTTTCGGACCAATAACTCCGATTTTGCCCACTGCATTGCCGTCAAGTGAATAATTTACCGTTACAAGTGAACAATCCTTTAATATTTCAGGCTCATTCTCCCTGCCGATTGTTGCACGTACCCCGTCGCTGCCGTTTTGGGCAATAAGCTTTTTAAGATTGCTTTTGTCTTCAAGGAAGCTGAATATTTCACGTGCCTTATCAACATCACGGTATTCGGGATACTTTAATATTGATTTTGCATTTTCTACATATATTTCGCCGTCATCAAGCTCCGAAACGCTTTCATAAACAAAGTTAAGAACGTTTATAATCGTTTTCGGCTCAATTTTGAGTTTATCCGAACAGATATTTTCAATCTCTCTTATTGTTTCATAATTGATTTCATCAGATGTTTTATCTGCAAGGACAGAATTTAATACATTAGCAAATGCACTGCATTCCCCTGTGCTCAGGTTAGCCTTTATAACTCTGCTTTTTACAGAACGTGTGACGATTATAAGCATAATGGCATCATCTGCAATGGGTACAAGGTCCAGCTTTTTAATCTCTGTCCTCTCACCCACCGGTGATGTTATTACTGTAGTATAATCGGTCATTGCCGCCGCAAGATACCCTGCACGCATAACGGCTCTGTCAAGCCGTGTTATTCTGCCTGCAAGCTCTTTTTGAAGCTGTTCAATCGCCTCAACACCAATTTTGTAGCGGTGCATAAGCGAATTTACGTAAAAACGGTATCCCACATCGGACGGAATTCTGCCGGCTGACGTGTGAGGCTGAATAAGATATCCCATTTCCTCAAGGTCTGCCATCTCATTACGAATGGTAGCACTTGAAAGGCCAAGTTCATTCTTTTTGGATATGGCACGGGATCCAACCGGCTCTGCCGATACAATATATTCATCAATAATCGCCTGTAATATAAGCTTTTTTCTGTCGCTAAGCTCCATTTTTCCACCGCCTCCTTTGCAAACGGCGTAAGCCTTTTTCTCCTTTTGTTAGCACTCAAAACTATCGAGTGCTAACAATCATATATAAGATACCACTTTTTACTTGCTTTGTCAAGTATTTTATACTAATTTTAATATTTTATTCATAAATCAGTTTTTTTAAACACAAAAAACGGCATAGAAAAATCTAGCCGTTTTTATTGTATAACGAAATACCCCCCGTTATACGGGGGGATATTTATTTTTTTAATTATATTATGCAAGTCCCATTGCCTTTAGTACGATATATACTGCAAATAGAACAACTGATACCCACATAACTGCACTTATATCTTTAGCCTTGCCTGTAACAAGCTTCAAGATAACCCATGCAAGAATACCAAACATTATACCGTTTGCAATTGAATATGTTAAAGGCATCATAATGATTGCAAGGAATGCACCGATTGTATCAGCAATATCGCCGTCGAAGCTAACCTTCTTAATTGATGAAAGCATCAGAAGACCAACATAAAGCATAGCCGGTGTTGTTGCAAATCCAGGTATTGCAAGGAATATAGGTGCAAATACGATTGCTATTAAGAACATAACAGCTGTTGTTACTGCTGTAAGACCTGTTCTACCGCCTGCTGCAACACCTGCGCTTGACTCAACATAGCTTGTAACCGTTGATGTACCCATACAAGCACCTACAACTGTACCGACAGCATCTGCCATAAGAGCGCCCTTAGCCTTGGGAAGCTCGCCATTTTTGTCAAGAAGATTTCCCTTCTCTGCAACACCGATTAGTGTACCAACAGTATCAAAGATATCTGTGTACAAGAATGTAAATGTAATAAGTGCAAAGTTTGCTATGTTATTAACTATAAATCCGAAGTCAAATCTGAACATTGCAGGAGCTGCAAAGTTTGCCTTGATTGACTCCCAAGTCATGCTGGGGATTACAGAATAAACACCATTTGCAGGATCGGGAACGTACCAACCAACAAGCTCAGCAACTATGCCAAGTACCCAGGTTGCAAGAATACCAAGTAAAATTCCGCCCGGAACCTTGTAGTGCTGGAACACACCTATGATCAAAAGACCTACAAGTGCCAGAACAACCGGAGCTGAACCAATGTTACCAAGTGCAACAGTTGTAGCATCGCTCTTAACAACGATATTTGCATTTATAAGTGCAATTATCGCTATAAACAAGCCGATACCTGCTGTTATACCAAACTTTAGGTTGTTGGGGATTTTGTTTACAAGCGCCTCACGGAATCTGAACAGTGAAAGTATCATAAATATTATACCTTCAACAAGTATTGCAGTAAGTGCCACTTCATAGGAATAACCCATTGATCCGCATACAGTAAATGCGAAGAATGCGTTAAGACCCATACCTGATGCAAGTGCAACAGGATAGTTTGCAAAGAATGCCATACACAATGTTGCTATTGCCGCTGAAAGTGCTGTTGCCATAAATACAGCTGCACTTGATGCGCCAGGAATTGCTCCAAAATAGCCCGGGTTTACTGCAAGTATATATGACATTGCAAGGAATGTTGTTATACCGGCAATAATCTCAGTTTTAACATTTGTACCATTCTCTCTGAGTTTGAATAATTTTTCCATATTCGTTCTCCTTTGTTTTTTTATGGTAATTTCATTTTAATACATTATTTACAAAAAATCAATAGTTTTTCTATATTTTAATACAATTGTAACAAAATGAAAGCGTATTTGTAAAAAATCGAATTGTGTTGCGTTACGCAACACAACTCGATTTTTTATTCCTCATAGGGAAGCAACACTCCCTCACGCATCAGATGCAGCAAATCTATTACAAGCTCTTTTCCCTCATCGGAGTTAGTTGAGAACGGAATAAGAATATCATCCTCTGTAAGCTCTAAGGTATCTGCAATATTGTCTAAACGTGCGTCAATCTCGCTTTTTTTCAGCTTATCCACCTTTGTTGCAATAACCACCAAGCGATCGTGATAGTGGCGTATCCACTCTGCCATTTGAAGGTCCTGGACAGTGGGGGTGTGACGGCTGTCAACTAAGAGTATTGTCTGAACAAGCTGCTCTCGGTTTGCAAGATAGTCCTCCATCATACTGCCCCATTTTGCAACCTCCTCCTTTGACCTTTTTGCATAGCCATAGCCGGGAAGGTCAACAAGATATATTTTCTTATCTATATTATAGAAGTTAATCGTTATAGTCTTTCCCGGTGTCCCCGAAACACGTGCAAGGGATTTACGGTTAAGTACCTTATTTATCATTGACGATTTCCCTACATTTGAACGTCCTGCAAAGGCAAATTCGAGCATATCCGATTTTGGATATTGGTCCTTTGCCACAGCAGATTTTTCAAATTCAGCATTCTGAAAATTAATTCCTGTAATCATTATTAATTATCCTTTCTTAATGCGTTATCAAGAACCGCCCTCATATCGGTTACAGGGATAAAGCTGATTTCATCACGTATCTCTGGCGGAATTTCTTCAATATCGCGTTCATTCTCACCGGGTATAATAACCGTCCTTATTCCTGCACGGTATGCTGCCATAGACTTCTCTTTAAGCCCGCCTATGGGCAAAACCTTTCCTCTCAAGGTTATTTCGCCCGTCATTGCAACGTCACGTCTTACAGGAACATTTGAAAGTGACGATACAACAGCCGTAGCCATTGTTATTCCTGCAGAGGGTCCGTCCTTGGGCACTGCACCCTCAGGCACGTGAATATGTATATCCTTTGTTTTGTAGAAATCGCTTTCTATCTTAAACTCATCGGCTTTAGAGCGAATGTAGCTTATTGCCGCCATTGCGCTCTCCTTCATAACGTCACCAAGCTTGCCTGTAAGCTCAACCTTGCCTGTTCCCTCCATAACGTTTACTTCAATGGATAAGGTTTCACCGCCTACACTCGTCCACGCAAGTCCTCGTGCCACGCCTATTTCATCCCTTTTATTCATCATATCAAAATGATATTTTTCCTTACCCAGATAATTTTCAAGGTTACGCTTTGTAACAGACACCTTCTCACAATCGGATTCAAGGATTTCCTTTGCCGCCTTGCGCATAAGGGATTCAACAGTCTGCTCAAGCTTTCTTACTCCTGCTTCACGTGTATAGCTGTCTATAATCTTGTTTATTGCACTGTCGGTTATTGAGAATCTATCCTTACTCATTCCTGTTTTGATGAGTGCTTTTTTTACAAGATAGTCTTTTGCTATATAGAATTTTTCCTTTGCAGTATATCCGGGAATATTTATAATTTCCATTCTGTCAAGTAACGGCTGTGAAATTGTTTCAAGGGTGTTTGCTGTTGTTATAAACAGCACCTCCGATAAATCAAAGGGGACTTCTACATAATGGTCACGGAACTCATTGTTCTGCTCATTATCAAGGACCTCGAGCAATGCCGCTGATGGATCACCTTTAAAGTCACTTCCCATTTTATCAATCTCGTCAAGGAGCATAACGGGATTTTTCACCTTCGCCTCACGCATCGCCGCTATTATTCTGCCCTCCATAGCTCCGATATATGTCTTTCTGTGGCCTCTTATATCTGCCTCATCGTGAATTCCGCCCAAGGATACACGGACATATTTTCTGCCCAATGCACGTGCTATGGATTTTGCAACAGAGGTTTTTCCCACTCCCGGTGGTCCTTCAAGGCACAAAACAGTAGTATTCTTTCCTTTTGTAAGATTACGTACCGCAAGGAATTCAAGTATCCGCTCCTTAACATCTGCAAGTCCGTAGTGGTCCTCGTCAAGAACCTTTTTCACGTCTTTTATATCAAACTTTTCTCTTTTCGCCTTGTTCCAGGGCAAATCAAGGACAGTTTCAAGATACTCTCTTATGACACCGCTGTCTGCACTTGCAGCCGGAAGCTTTGAAAATCTGCCTACATCTTTTAAAAGCTTTTCCTTGTATTCCTTTTTTATATGAAGCTTTTCAATTTTTTCCTTGAATTCCTCTGCCTCTTTACCGATTCCGTCCTTATCCCCAAGCTCGTCCTCAATCACCTGAAGCTGTTCACGCAAAAAGTATTCGTGCTGATTTTCGTTTATGCGTTCGTGGGTTTTACGGACAATTTTATGCTCAAGCTCTGTAACATCAATTATCCTTTCAAGCTTGCACAAAAGATCTTCTGCACGGGTATGGTGGTCGAGCTCGTTTAAAAGAGTTTGCTTTTCGTCAGTGTCAAAATCCACCATTGCAGAAATCGTATCGCACAGCTGACCAAGATGCTTTATATCCATAATACTCATAAACCTGTCCGCTTGCAGCTTTGGATTTACAGCAAAGTATTCCTCAAGCTTTTGCTTTAAGAGTCTGCAATATGCTTCATCAAGCTCAGTTGCACCCGAATAAAGCTCATTTATTTCTTCAACATTACATTTAATGTAGGATTCATTATTTTCATAATCGCGTACAATACCCCGTGATATACCCTTAACAATAAGACGTGTAACGTTGCCCGGCAGGTGCATTATCTGATTTATATGCACAATAGTACCGACACGATACAAATCATCCTCTTGGGGGTTTTCTATTTCTGCCTTTTTCTGTGTAACAAGAAAAATCCTTGAATCACCCTGTGATGCGGCTTCTATCGCCTTTACAGAGGCTTTGCGTGCAACATCAAAGTTCAGTTGCATATTCGGAAACACAACCAGGCCCCGCATAGCAATCGTTGGCAATGTGTGTATTTTATTCTCCAAGTCCTTCACTCCAATTAATATTTATGCTATCGCATTGGCAATAAGCTGTGCCATTTCTTTACAGCCTACCTTTTTCATACCTTCGCTATATATGTCGGGTGTTCTGTATCCCATATCTAAAACCGTATCCACAGCATCATTTACTGCTTTTGCTTCTTTTACCAAGCCGAATGACATTTCAAGCATCATAGCGGCTGAAACTATTGTAGCAATGGGGTTTGCCTTATCCTGACCGGCAATATCCGGTGCTGAGCCATGTATAGGCTCATACATTCCGCATTTCGTTGCACCCAAAGATGCTGACGGAAGCATTCCAATTGAGCCTGCTATTGCAGATGATAGGTCTGAGAGAATATCTCCGAATATGTTTGAAGTTACGATAACATCAAACTGAGCCGGGTTAATTGCAAGCTGCATTGCGGCGTTATCAACATACATATGTGACAGCTCCACCTCCGGATAGTCCTTCGCGACCTCCTCGACTGTACGGCGCCATAGCTTTGATGAGTCAAGAACATTCGCCTTATCAACTGATACAACGCGCTTACTACGGAGCATTGCAGTATCAAATGCAATCTTTGCTATACGCTTAACCTCCTCTACGCTGTACTTTTCCTCATCGCTTGCCCAACTTCCGTCCTCGGCATTACGTCTTTCACCGAAGTAAATTCCGCCTGTAAGCTCACGTACAACCATTACGTTAAGACCGTTTGCAAGCTTTTCATCCTTTAGAGGAGATGCATCCTTTAACTGTGGCTTCAAAATTGACGGACGCAAATTTGAATAAAGACCAAGTGCCTTTCTTATTCCTAAAAGT
>CAKSGP010000062.1 GCA_934454745.1 uncultured Clostridia bacterium | reverse complement strand
TTTTTCTCTCATACACATCTCATTGGCTTTGACAATGTTTTTCTTGACTTCGTTTTCATTAACACTGACTGTTACGCTGTGTTTCATCTATTTCATCTCCTTGAAGGGATAAGTATTGTTGACTCCCTTCACCTATACGCAGAATTTCATCAGTCAAACTCACGTTTTTTACAAAAGTTTTTTAATTTTTTTTCGCAACGGCGTAAACGATTGGAAATTGCACTCGCAACGACACCTTTAGTTGCGGCATAATCTTTGACTGAAACACCTTCAAAATATATTGCTTCTATCAGTTCTCGCTCTTTTGGCTTTAGCGTTTCCATAGCAGTAAGCAATTGCTCTTTATATGATGGCTCTTTGAAGAGTTCATCTATGTTTGAAACTCCGGCATATTGGAAACCGTTTTCTTCACCACATTCCAAGGAGTAGCAATGAGTTCTGTGTCGCTCATTAGAAGCGTGTATGTATTTATCGCTATTGGTTAAGAAGTCTTCAATCTCCGTTGACACTTCAATGTTAATTTCGGTGTTACCACCTTTGAGAAATTGATATTTGATTTTCATTTCGTATCCTCCTGCCCGGGCAGCAGGATACTCAGTTAAAAAATAGGCGCACTTAAGAAAGGCCTACTAAAAATCGATTTGAAAAAATATATAAATTATGATTATCGATTTTGAGTATCCTAATTCAAATGCGCATATTGAATTCCCGGAATATTATGTAAATATTTATTTTCTCAAGAATTCTTGATAAAACACATTTGACCATATTTAATCAAATATGCTTTACTAAAAATTCTTACATCTATGGATGGATTTTTTCCTTTCACAGGTATATAGTAATTTTTTTGAAAAAACACACCGCCAGATTTCATATTTTAAATTTTCGACATAATTTGATAGGTTACACCCCCTCTGCAAATACAGTTATATATGAAGCAAAATGAAATCCACATCATTATTTGTCGAACACTCCAAAATTATTTCATTTGTGTCGAAGTTTGTAGAAATGGGCAAAAAAATAAGCCGACACAAGAGATAAACCTTAAAAAATAAGGTTAATGCTCTCATGCCGGCTATTTGAGAATAGCTCAGTTAAATGAGTTATTGCAGTAAAATCTAATGAAAATCTACATCTTGTGATTCTCTATTCTTAATGATCTTACTTGCCTTTTCATAAGCCATTGAATTCATTTCGTCTAAAGAAAGTTTACAATGATTTTTACCATGTTTGAATTCAAGAAAGATTTGATTGTTTTCATAAATAACTTTACAAATCTTAAACTTATTTGAAACTTTTAAATATTCATCATTTGTTTTAATAATAATCACCTCGAAGCAAAATATTTTTGCATAAAAAAACGATCCAACTATATTAGCTGAATCGGAATGATTTATACAAAAACAAGGTCAATGAACCAAAGCCTTATCGAGTTATCGAAAAAGCCTAAATCTTCATTCATTTTTCAACTAATATGTGATAAAAGTTTTAAATATGCGAAGGCTTTTCTTATAAGTGGTCAAGGGCTTAATTCGTCAAATTTTGCGAAAGAAAGCAGCCGTCCTCGATAATGCGATTATTAAATTTATGAGGTTATAACGAAATTAAATGATTTCTTCCTCGTTAATACTGATTCATTTTACTTGTCCTCCTATTCTATATATTTTGGCATTCGTCTAAAACATGTACTTTAAGGCTAACCCTTTAATAATTAATTTAACATACACGCTTTAAGCATCTTCTCCTCTTTATGGGCGGGTCAACCTAATATAAATACACTTTACTACTTTTTTCGATATAAATCAACTGACCACACATACAAATATTGGTAATCATTACAGCCATTAAATTAGCTATATTTCATAAACTTTCACCATATAAAAAATAATTCTTGCAAACATTTTGTGAAAAGTATATAATATTACAGTCGCAGGAGAATAGTAATGTCAGACAATGTCAACTTGTGTTTTATTTTTCATCAACTAACCATACTTTGTTGTCGTAATAAAGTGTGGTTTTTTTATTATTTACGATGATTTTATATAAAATTTTATTTGCACCTTTTGGTTTTATATCCATAATTTTATCTATTTTATAAATACATCCACTTTTCCATTTTATAAACAGTGGAGTCATTTTACCTGAAATGTTACAAGTTAAAACAACCTCAACAGGTGTTTTTTGCTTTTTCTCAATATTTTTTATATCAACAAAGTTCATATAATCTGTTTCCATTTGAGTACCTTCTTTCCTTGTCGGTAATTCTTATTATAGAACATATGTTCTACTTGTCAATAGAAATCTCAAACAAATCAGTAAAATTTATTTTAAGAGTACAAGAAATCGTACATCTGTAAAATAAAAAAAGGATGAACACAGTCAAGCGTTCATCCCATAAATTAAGGTTATAAATTATAATTTTTATTTGCATGTTTTTCAGTTTGATTATGTAAGTTTCGCTCAAACTCAATACCTTTAGCAAATGCATCTAAAGCATATTCATCCATAGCGTCGGAGATTTTACAAAAAATCTTATCTTCATAATCGTATTCGCTGAATTCCGGATTATATTTTTGTATTTCTTTTATTATTGCATCTTTGACTATATGCTCCTTTTCCACATATAATTTATATCTCGGATTTGTGTAAGTAGGGGCGCTTGCTACTACAATATGATAAATCTTTTCTAATTCATAATCTTTATTTTTTAACATATTTGTCCTCCTTTCATTTTGTGCCATATTAACTCTTTATAAAACACTAATCAACGTGTTAATTAACCAAATATAATTATAAGTTTTCTGCTATGTTTATGACTTTTAATCCATTTTTGATTGCATAATCAACGGTGTAAGCTGTACCGCCTTCGTCTTTTGTTTTAAAGCATATACAGTAACCACTACAATCAACAAGATGTCTGTTACGCTTTTGCATACATCCGTTATAGTAAGTCGATGAAAGTATTTTTACTTTATCGGCTTTTTCTTTTATTTCATTATAAATTTTAATATCTTTTTCTTTCCAATATTTCGTTTGGTTTTCGCAAGGTAAAACGAGAATTAGTTTTATTTCAGGATGCTCTTTTTGTACTAATAAAACGGCTTGGGCAGCGACTGTGTCAAAGCCCAAAGCACCGCCTGTGCCGAAGTATATGACGCCTTTATCAAATAGGCGAGAGATTACATTCCTTGTTTCATTAAAGACTTCTTTGGTTGTATAAGGCAACAATTCACGATGACCGGTAAAACAACAAGTCTTATTCTTAATATCCATAATTTTCCTCGCAGAAAACAAAAAGAGCGTAGCCGAAGCTACGCTCAAAAAACACTTGCTTCAAACTTTCTGCGACGAAAATTTCATAGTCTGGAAAACCCAAGCGTATGACAAAGAAGCGTGTGTTTTTATCAAAAGATAAAAAGCCACGCTCGGGTTTTCAAAACTTAAAAATACTATAAAATTTTCGTCGCAAGATAATTATATCATCTGCAAGATTTTTAGTCAATATGCACGATTTCATCATTAAAAAATAGAAACACCCTCATTATAACAAAATGAGAGCGTTCTAATTATTATGACTTCATCCTATTGTTGACTTCTAAGACAATTGCTGCAATAACGGTTTCAACAGATGGTTCTTTACCATCATTGGTAAGTTCATCCCAAAAAGCTTTTGCTTTTGGTTGAGGGCTGTTCATTGCTTCATGAATAGCAAATTCAATTTCTCGTTTTACTGAACTCACGGTTGTCCCGTTTTCTAATGCTATTTGCTTTAAAATTTTTTCCATATTATGATTCCTCTCTATCACTGATTGTGTATTATCATCACTGACAGTTATAGTTATATCATAATGTTTATGTCGAAGTTACGCAGAATATGTCGGTAGAAAAAATTTGTATAAATATATTTATGGTAAAATTTGCTTTGATTGTTTCATCATTGTATCAATAACTTCATAAATTTTATTTCTGTCTTCAGGTACAAGCTTTTCAAGTTTCTCATTAAGCATAGAGTTTTTAACTGTGTATCCATTATCAAGTACATCTGAAAGAACCATATCAGCCGAAACACCCAAAGCATTCAATATTTTTATAAAAGTGTCAAGTGCAGGAATTTTTTCTCCTCGCTCAATCATACCTATATAATTTGTTGTTAATTCAGCTTTTTCTGCTAAATCCTCTTGACGCAGTTTTTTTGCTTCACGAAATTTTCTTATATTTTTGCCTATTGTATCAAGCTTCATCATAGTGCCTCCATCAGTGTGTATTAACAACTAATAGTATAGATGCTGCTGATTTTAACATACACAAACTATACGGAAGACATACCAACCAATAGTGTTGATTTTTGTTTTTTAATATTATATAATATATACAAGTTTGATAACAATATACTATCTTGTAATAATATTTTTAAATATTTATTTTGTGTCTATACTAACGCCAACTAATAAGTTGTACAGATGGACGCATTAACTTTAAAGCCATAAGATTTTCTATAAGAAATATGCTTCAATATTTTATTTTATTGCAATTTGGTCGTTTTTTTCGACATTTTGGCATTTTATATTGATTTATAGCTATAAAAATGTTAGTTTGAAAAATGAAACGCTTTTTTTTTACTTTTTATAGATTTAATGCATTTTCTCTATATAATTTGATCCCGCAATTATTAACAAAGCGATGGAAGGATGAGAAAATTTGTGGAGTTCTAAATTTACAAAACATAATTATTTTATTTATATGGTTGAAAAAATTATAAAATGTGATAACTGCCATTCTAAAACGGACGGAATAATTATCATATTTAACCAAGGCGAAAAGGTTATGTCCTTGTGCAAATATTGCAGTGCAAATTTGCAAGAAATCTTATATTGTTATCTAAAAGAGAAAAATTATTTATCGGATATTACAAAGAAAAAATTTGATGTGACCATTAACAAAATTGGTGATAACAAAAACGAATTAAACGTTTTAAATTACAAAATTGTGCTTAACGATGAAGATATAGTGAGCCTTTATCGTAAACTTAATGCTGTAAATTATTATTTTTACGAAACTTATAAAACGAGATTTGTAAAGCGTTCCAAAATATGGAAGAATATAACTCATGATTGGCTTAATAAAAAATACCAAAATGAGAATTATTCCAGAGAGTGCGCAATACCGTATGAAAAGACACTTGAAATAAATCTTATCAGGATGAACAAGTATCTATCAAAGAGAAGTCGAATTAAAGAAAAGAAAAATCTTGTAGTTATGCCTTCATTGTTGGATGCTGCTCCTGTAAACAGACTGAAAGTAAACGAACATTGTTCTTTATATGACTTGAATTGTTCTATACATGGCGATCGTCAAGCACAAATATTTTTCTGCACAGGCAGATTGGATGGATTTAGCTATGCCTTATGTTTCGATTGCTTTTCGGCATTATGTAAAGTTCTCTTACAATTATTAAAAAATCCGAATTTGGATGTAGCGGAAATCGGTTTGATAAATGCCACAAGAAATAAATCTAAAAGTAGATGTTTTATGTGTGGCAGATGGGCTAAGCAGAATTATACTATTACAATCAAAAATGGTGAAAGTATAACCTTATGTGAAATTTGCTTCAAAAGAATGTGCAATACTCTTTTGACAACCAGTTTGACAAAAGAAATATTACCTAATTTATATAGAGAATACAAAGAACTTAAACAAGTTACATAACTAAATCGCATTAACAAGGTAGTCGTTGATAGAGCAGATTACCTTGTTAATTTTTTTGCTGTTTTCACGGAGTGGGGTATATTTTCCCGTAGTGCATTAAATTTTCACGGAGTGCAATAATTAAATGATTTTGCAATAAAAGCAAATACAAAAACAGCGTCTGCTGATGAAACAAAAACATCAACAAACGCTGAAAAGCCTTTATTTACAAGGCTTTAGGCAAAAAAACAGGACACTAAAAATTGTATCATTTTTAGTGTCCTATGGTGGTTGCGGGAGTAAGACTCGAACTTACGACCTTCGGGTTATGAGCCCGACGAGCTACCAACTGCTCCACCCCGCGATATTAAATTGCTTTGCCGAGATTTCCTCGGTGTGCTATATATTATAACAGATATTTCTGATATGTCAATACCTAATTTATATTATTCTCATAAATTATGAAATGTTCCTGATATTACAGCACCGATTTAATATCATTCAAGCTTTTTAATTTAGCAAAAAGCAGTTTGTCAATTTCGGCTTCTCCTTGCCAAAGGTCGGGAATCATAATGACACTCATATTAGCGTTGTAAGCTGACAGAATCCCGTTTTTCGAGTCCTCAACAGCAATGCAATTTTCAGGCACTTCGCCGAGTTTTTCACATGCCTTTAAATAAATATCCGGTGCAGGCTTAGAATTTTTAATCATATCGCCGCAGATAACCTTGTCAAAATAATGGGTGATATTCTTTTCCTCTAAATGATGAAAAACGCTGTCACTGCTTGTAGAAGAAGCAACTGCAAGCTTATATCCTTTTTCTTTAAGATATTCAAGTGCTTCGTGAAGAAAAGGTTTTTCGGGTACGCCGAAATCATTGAAATATTTATATGAATATTCTCTGCCTTTTTGCTTAAAAAGCTTTGCGTCAAAGTCCTTTCCAAATTCGTTTTGCAAAATTTTAATAGCGGCTTGAGCAGTCATACCGAGTGTTTTATAGACCATATATCCTGCCTTGCCGATTCCCATTTCCTCGCCGACCGTATCCCAAGATTTCATACATACACTTTCGGTGTCAAACATAACGCCGTCCATATCAAAAACTACTGCTTTAAACTTCATTATCTAAAACACCTTCTTAAAAAATCTGTTCTTCTGCCGATGCTTTCAATTACGATTTTGCTTTTTGCCGCCATATCAAAGCCGTGTATAGTGCCGATTGTGTTAAAAAGCTCAACATCAATATGATTTGCTTTGAGTTTATTTGCATATTCAATACCCTCATCGTGGAGTGAGTCGTATTCGGCTGTTTCGATATACGTTTTAGGTATTTTTTTAAAATCTTGCGCAAGAGCAGGGGAGGCAAATTCGTCAGGCTTGCTGTCCTTTAAATAAAGTTCCCACATTTTTTTTGAAAGCTTGCTGTTCCAAACGGGTGTGTCGGTATACTTTGCCATAGACTTACTTGTCATATTGCAGTCAAGCACGGGATAAACAAGCATTTGTGCACATAAATTTATGTCGCTTTTACTTGCATAAAGTGTAACAGCCGCCGCAAGGCAACCGCCTGCGCTGTCGCCGCCGATAGCAATTTTATTTGTGTCAATGTTAAGCCTGTTTGCATTGTTAATAACCCACTTTAGACTTTGAACACAGTCGTTAAACGCAGTAGGATAAGGATAATCGGGAGTTAACCTGTAATCCGGCATAATAACCTTGCAATGCGCATATCTTGCATAAGATTTTGCAAGCGAATAATGATAAGGCGCCGCCTTGTAAATAAATCCACCGCCGTGAAAATAGAGCAGAGCAGGGAGCGTGCGTTCATCATTCTTAGGCTCAAAAACAAGCACGTCGATTTTGCCGCCTTTTACCTCAATTTTACTTTTGCTTACCTTTATGTATTTGTCACCGTGGTGCTCGTTTACAAGCATTCCAAGT
>CAKSGP010000061.1 GCA_934454745.1 uncultured Clostridia bacterium | reverse complement strand
CTTTATGGGCTGGCTTATATTAGGTTTTGTGAGACCTGTATTTGAGCGAGCAAAATATGTAAACTATTCGTTTATGCCCGATAATTTCTGGGATGTTGCCAATATCAGTGTATTCGCAATGATGATATTCGGTATAATAATTCCGTCAATAATATTTGGATATCTTCATAAACGCTCAGCCGTATGTGCAACACATTCATTGCCCTTAAAGCGGGAATGTATATTTTTGTCACATATTGTATCGTCGGCAATTTTGTATATAGTACCAATAGTTGCGACTACACTTATAATGATGTCTGTCAATACAGTGAGCAATGCAGATATTATAAAATGGGCAGGCTTATCTATGATATATTTCATAACATTTGGCGGATTGGCACTAATGTCATCAGCTATTGCAGGAAACATCCTTTCAGCACTGGCAATTTCTGCGGTAATATTAATATTGCCTGTTTGTACAGCTTCATTATTTGAGGTGCTTGCAGGTGAGTACCTTTTTGGTTACTCCTATATGGATATGGGCAGTCTTGTAAATAGAATTGATAGATGGTATTTGCCGTATAGTGAATTAGTCGGATATAAAATACTTATTTACGTTGCTCTGGGTTTAATATTTGCAATAATAGGGTTTATATGCCTGAAAAAACGCAACCTTGAAAATAACAGCAGTGTAACAGTATTTAAAGCTTTAAATCCTGTATTTATGTATGGTGTAGCATTTTACGGCGGTCTTTTGGGTGCAGTTTATATAGATGCAATTACGGAACGGTTTTCTGTATGGCTTGCAATTCCCTTTGGTATAGCAGGAATAATAATAGCAAGGATGTTGATACTTAAGACCTTCAGACCTAAAAATGTAGTAAAGCCATCACTTATTTACATCTTAAGCGTTGTCTTGCTGTATGCCTTTTTCGGCTTTGACATAACAGGTTACGAAAAACGTGTACCTGACCTTGATGAAGTGGCAAGTGTGAATGTATCAGGTGATATTTCTAATGATAACATAATATATTATTATGGTGAAAAAAGGGTATATGTAGCACCTGAAGCGTTGGATAATAATGAAATTACAGCGCCGGAGGATATAAAAAAAATCATTGCACTCCATGAGGATATAGTATCAACCGCACGTACCGAAAAAACCGGAAGCGGAAACAATAAAATCGAGGATATACCTATATATTATACAATGAAAAACGGCAAAGTTCTTGTGCGTGAGTATAATTATACTATTACCGACAAAAGAAAAGAATTGCGTGATGCTATAAACGATATAGATGTCGTTAAAGCATATAAATATCCCATTTTATCAGATGCAAAAAAGGAGTATACCCACGCAAATGCAAGTGCAATGAAATTTAACGTCAAGGATTTGTCAGCTGATGAGATTGTCGAAATCAAGGAGGCTATTAAAAAGGATATTTCCTCTATATCTGTGGCTGACATGGTAGGGAATTCAATCTATTGCATAGAGTTCAATGTATTAAAACCTACCGTTAATGAGGACGGCACACATGTTACGGATAAACAATGCTGGCAGACCACACAGGAATATTATTATATACGCAAATCCTACAAAAACTCAATTGAACTTCTAAAAAAATGGGGAATATACGATGTATTGCCAACAGTTGATGATGTGAGAGAAATTGGTATTCGTAAGAGTGTTAAAATGGTTGATGGTTATGAACGTGCCGATGTTGAGTCCATAACAGATAGAGATACAATACAAAAGTACCTTGATTGGTTTAAGAATAACGAAGAACTGTTAGGTACAGAAAGTGGAATAGATATAACGGTTTATTATAATGATGACAGGGAATGGTACACGACGATTGCTGAAATCCCCGATATCTGAAAATAGGAGCAGAGGCTTGTGAGCCTCTGCTTCTGTCTTTTACAAAAAAGTTCAAATTAGTACTTGACAAATTTTGTTCGTGATGATATAATAACTTAGTCTGATAAAAAGACGATCCTTGCCCGCAAGGAGGTTGCGGGACAAATGTCCATAAGGAGGTGTAGAAAAATGGCAGAAACAACAGCAATTCACAGCTATGAAACAATTTTTATCATCGATTCGACATTGGAGCCGGAGGCTATCGAGGCAAAGAAGGCTAAGTTTGTTGATGTAATCACAAAGAATGGCGAAATCGGCGAAGTTGAGGATTGGGGCAAGAGAAAGCTTGCATATCCGATAAACTTCAAGTCTGAGGGTTACTATGTTCTTGTTAATTTCAAATCAAACGTCGAATTCCCAAAGGAGCTTGACAGAAGATACAGAATTGATGAGGATATTCTCAGAACTATCATTGTTCGTAAAGACGAAGCATAATCGAAAGCGGTGGAACTATGAACAGAGTTATTTTGATGGGTCGTTTAACAGCAGATCCCGAGCTTAGGCAGACACCACAGGGCACGGCTGTAACACGTTTTACAATTGCCGTAGACCGTCGTTTTAAAAGAGACGGCGGACAGCAGGCTGATTTTATCACTTGCGTTGCCTGGCGTCAGACCGCAGAGTTTATATGCCGTTACTTCCAGAAAGGAAGAATGATTGCCGTTGAGGGTCAGCTTCAGTCACGTTCATGGGATGGTCAGGACGGCAAACGTCAGTATGCCACAGAGGTTATTATTGACAATGCCTTCTTTACAGGTTCTAAAAATGAATCGGGTTCGGGAGCAACTCAACAGATGGGTGCGTATCAGTCGAACTTCAATAATTCTTTTGAAGCACCAAGTGAGCCTCAAAGTTCACAGTCGGCTGATTCGGGCTTTGTAGATTTAAGTTTTGCGAATGATATAGGCAGTGAGGACGATTTACCGTTCTGATTGCAAAAGCGCGATAAAAATTGAAGGAGGAAATTTCGATGGCTGAAAGAAATGACAGACCGCAGAGAGCAAGAAGACCGAAACGTAAGGTTTGTATGTTCTGTGTAGACAAGGTAGAAAGCATTGATTACAAGGATACAGCAAAGCTTCGTCGCTACGTTTCAGAGCGTGGTAAGATTGTTCCCAGAAGAATCAGCGGAAACTGTGCAAAGCATCAGAGACAGCTTACAACTGCAATTAAGAGAGCAAGAATTATCGCTCTTTTGCCGTTCGTTGCTGAATAATTTAAAAAAACACGGTTTAGTCTGTAAAATGCAGGCTAAGCCGTTATTTTTTGTCTTGAAAAATATAAATAATTGTGGTATACTGTAAATATGGTTTTTTTGTCAATAAGAAGGAGGTGGATATTGTGATAATGGATTTGCATAACCATACGGTTTTTAGCTATGACGGCTCTAATACACCGGAGGAAATCATAGAAAACGCTATCCGCAGCGGTTTTGATGCTGTTGGAATATCGGACCATCAATTCACAATTAAAGGACGCCTTCCTATATATATAGACTATTTAAAGCATTGTAAGGAAAAGTATAAAAATCAAATCAAGGTCCTTGTAGGGCTTGAGGTGAGTATGTGCCCGCCGCCACGGGATTTTATGAGTCAGGATATATCAGGACTTGATTATATACTCTTTGAACGTCTTGATAAGTTTGATGCAATGGACTTAAAGGATTTTATAGTCCTTCGTCGTGAATTTAACTGCCCGATAGGTCTTGCCCATTGCGATATATTCAAATTGAGTGAAAAATACAACATAGATATGATAGAGCTTATGCGTCGTGAGAATATTTTCTGGGAGCTTAATACCTCGGGAAATTATGATTACTACTATGATTTTCTGACAAATCAAAAAAAGCGTGATAAGATTAAAAGGTCGGGAATAGGCGTGTCGGTAGGCTCTGATACACACGCAGTATTTGAATTCAGAAAAAGACAGATAATTAATGCAAATAAAATGGTAAGGGATATGGCACTCCCCCTGCCATTCAGAATATAATTTAAGAGAGGTATGGCAAATGTCAGATTGGAAACTGCATACACCAAATGGTGTGAACGATGTTTTACCGCAGGAATGTGCGATTAAAAAGGAGATAGAAAACACTGTCTGGACGGTATTTGCTTCATTTGGGTACAAGGAGGTTGAAACTCCGTCCTTTGAATATTACGACTGTTATAGCGGAGAGAAGGGACAGATTACCCAGGAAAAGCTGTACAAGTTCTTTGATGAACAGGGCAGAATACTTGCACTCCGCCCTGATTTTACAACTTCAATTGCGAGAATGGCGGCAACGAAGGCGGCAGGAGAAACAATACCTGCAAGATATATGTACACAGGGAGTGTTTACAGAGCCGAGCATACAGAGGGAGTAAGAAATCGCGAAATAACTCAAAGCGGAATAGAGCTTATCGGTTCATACAGCCCAAAGGCAGATGCTGAAGTAATCGCGGCGGCAATGGAGGCTGTAACAGCATTAGGTGTTGAGGACTTTTCAATGGAAATCGGTCAGGTCGGATTCTTTAACGGACTTGTAAGCCAGCTTGGACTTGACAGCGTAACTACTGAAAAGCTTCGTGAAAGCATAGATTCAAAAAATTCGCCCAGCATAAAAAATATCGTAAAGGATCTTGATATAGCAGAGGATATAAAACAGCTTATGGTTGAATTGCCATACCTTTTCGGTGATGCAGAAATTATAGATCGTGCCAATGTAGATGGTTTAAACCCCACATCAAAAGCGGCACTTGAAAATATTCGTCAAATATATAATCTGCTTACACTCTACGGTTTTGAAAAATATATTTCTCTTGATTTAGGAATGCTTCAGAGCATTGATTACTACACAGGCTCAATTTTCAAGTGCTACACCCACGGCGTAGGCTTCCCCATAGCCGCAGGCGGCAGATATGATAATCTTATGGGCGAGTTTGGCGAGAAGAAGGGTGCTGTCGGCTGTGCCATAGGCATAAACAGAATTATGCAGATTTATAAGGGTACACCGGAATCTGTTGCATCAACACTTGTTGTTGCAGAGGATAATGCAGACGGACTTGCTTACGATTTAGCGTATAATCTGCGTGTCAACGGTTGTCTGACAGAAATGTATATCGGTGAATCGAATAGCGATGCTATGGCTTATGCAAAGGAAACCAATAACACGTGTATTTTGCGTGTCTTTAGTGATAAAAAACTTATTATATACGATTTAGAGCGTGGAGAAACAATAGAAACCAACATCGATACCTTTATGGGCTATGATGATATAATGGCAGAGCCGGAGGAAATCACTCCTCAGGATATGGGCTTCAGACAGATATAAAAGGCTGTTAAAGACACGAGAAAGGAAACGAAAATATGGAATATCTTACAGTAGCTCTTGCCAAGGGCAGATTAGCGGAGCTTGCAATGGATATATTTACGGAAATAGGAATGGATTGCTCCGAGATGAAGGAAAAATCCAGAAAGCTTGTTTTTACTGATGAGAAAAACAAAATGAAGTTTTTTCTTGTTAAGGCATCAGATGTTCCCACTTATGTGGAATACGGTGCGGCAGACATAGGAATTGTCGGCAAGGATACACTCCTTGAGGAGAACAGAAATCTATACGAAATGGTTGATTTAGGCTTTGGAAAATGCAAAATGTGCGTTTGCGGAGATCCAAAGCTTAAGGGAAAGCTTTCCGAAATGACAAACCTTAAGGTCGCATCAAAGTACCCTAATATTGCACGTAAGTATTTTCACGAGGAAAAGGGGCAGACCATTGATATTATAAAGCTTAACGGCTCGGTAGAGCTTGGACCAATAGTAGGTCTTTCCGATGTAATTGTTGATATTGTGGAAACAGGATCAACCCTCCGTGCAAACGGACTTGACGTATTAGAGGAAATATGTGAGCTAAGTGCAAGATTTGTAGTGAATAAGGTTAGTATGAAAATGGAGCGTGAGAGAATACTCTCAATAGTTAAAGCGTTTTCGGACAAAACGGAATGTGAATAAATCTGCACAGGAAAGGGAAGTAAAATGAGAATATATCCTGCAATAGACATTAAAGATGGTAAGTGCGTACGCCTCTTAAGGGGTAATTTCAACGATATGACGATATACGGCGATAATCCCGAAGAAATGGCTCGGAAATGGGAGAGCTTAGGGGGAGAGTATATACACGTTGTAGACCTTGACGGAGCCTTAAAGGGACACGGTGTAAATGCAGAGGCTATAAAGGCAATCTGTAAGGCTGTGTCGGTGCCTGTACAAACAGGTGGCGGAATACGTACAATTGCAGACATTGAATCAAAGCTTGAGTGCGGAATAAGCCGTGTAATAATAGGCACAAAGGCAGTTTCGGATAGTGAGTTCGTAAAAGATGCCATACGTAGATACGGCGAGAAAATTGTAATTGGTATTGATGCAAAAGACGGAATGGTTGCAATTGAGGGCTGGGAGAAAACGTCAGAGTTTACAGCGGTTGAATTTGGAAAACGTATGGTTGATATAGGTGTTAAGACAATAATATACACAGATATTGCAACAGACGGAACTCTTATGGGACCAAATGTCAGTGCAATGGCGGAAATGGTCAAAAGTACCGGTGCTGATATAATTGCCTCAGGCGGTATAGGAAATATAGAACACATTAAATCACTTGTAAGAACAGGTGTTGAAGGTGTTATAACGGGACGTGCATTATATACAGGAAATATAGAGCTTCCCGAAGCAATTAAAGCAGGAAAAGGAGAAATATAATGCTCGCAGTTGAAAGAAGAACAAAAATAGAACAGCTCATAACCGCAAGTAAGAGTGTAATGGTAGTAGACCTTGCCAAGCAGTTTGATGTTACACCGGAAACTATACGAGGTGACCTTTTAAAGCTTGAAAAGCAGGGGATACTCGTCCGTACATACGGCGGTGCAATTCTTGCAGGTGCGTCAGGCTCAGAATTAGGCTTTGAGGAGCGTGGCACTGTCAATGCAGATTTAAAACAGAGAATAGGAAAACGTGCATCACAGCTTATTCGTAACGGAGACACAATATTTCTTGATGCAAGTACCTCCGCTTTGTATCTTGCTCGACACATCAAGGAAAAGCGTGGCTTAACTGTTATAACTAACGCAGTCAGCATTATGTCCGAGCTTGCAGAGTGTGAGAATATAAGAGTAGTATGTACAGGCGGTTTATATGCATCAAGACGAATGTCCTATACAGGCAGATATGCCGAAAAGATGATAAAAGAAAACTTTGCGGCAAACAAATTTTTCTTTTCCTGCCGCGGTGTAACTCTCACGCGGGGTCTTGTTGATTCAACGGAGGACGAAGCGGAAATAAAGCGTGCAATGCTTGAATGTTCTGATTCTGCAATATTCCTTTGTGACCACTATAAGCTTGGTAAAATGGGGATACCAGTTATTGCACCTCTTGATAAGATAGACAAGTTTGTCACTGATGTAAGGCTTGATGATGAGTGGAGCAATGCACTTGAGTCTAACGGAACAAGCATTATACTTGCTGAGGACTGAGTTGAAAGGATTTAACTATTACAAAAATGGCTAAAAAGAAATTTTATGCAGTGCGGCGAGGGCTAGAAACCGGGATATTCACAAGCTGGGAGGAATGTCAGAAAAACGTTTACGGCTTTTCAAATCCTGAATATAAAAGTTTTCAAACATTAGATGAAGCAAAGCGTTTTATGGACTCTTTAACAGACGATTGTGACGATACACCCCGTGAGGGTGCAGTGGTTGCATACGTTGACGGAAGCTATAAGGC
>CAKSGP010000060.1 GCA_934454745.1 uncultured Clostridia bacterium | reverse complement strand
GTATTAGATCACTGTCGGGAAATGGGCATAAACGGACTTTGGATTTGTCCTGTGTCAGAGTCGGCAGATCAGTTCAATAATAGTTATTGTAACTTAGGCCCTCATACGATTGACCCAATAATAACAGGAACAAATGATTATAATAAAGGTTGGCAAGAATTAAAAAATTTCGTAGATGAGGCTCATAAGCGAGATGTTCGTATCATTATTGATATGGTAACTTGGGGTACATCGTTTGCCTCTCCTTTAATTGAAGAACACCCGGATTGGTTCGATGGTGAAGATTTTGGCGGTGCGGCTTTTGATTGGGAAAATGAAGAGTTTAAAGAGTGGTATATTCAGCAGTTGGTGGATATAGCAGTTAAAACCGGATGTGACGGTTTCAGAATGGACTGCGAACCAAAATATGCCGGGTATGATGTAAACCGTGAAATTTACGAACGTTTATTAGAGCGTGGGCGCAAAATTCTGATGATTAGCGAAAATACAAATGTTCGTAACGGAGCATTCCATTTAGAGCAAACCGGTGTTAAAGATTTTTCAATGACAATGACTGAAATTTACCGTTCAGCAGAGAATACATTTATTGATAACTATAATATAGTTGATTGTATTAAAACAGGAAAAAATTTAGGTGATGAAAATTTACAAGCGGTTGAGCTTGGTGGTACGTATAGGTACTATACAAATGCTTTGACAGTGCACGATGCGAGGGTTGACCGTATCAACGGCAACAAATTAGCGATTGGATATCAGGCAATTTACGCACCATTTATTCCAATATGGGCGTTAAGTCAGGAATGGATGGATGGACTAAACGGAGCACTCTACTTTACGCATAGACCGAATTGGGATGCACTTGACAATGAGAAAAACCGTGAATTTTATGAATCAGTAAAATCTATGATAAGAATCAGGCGTACATATTCTGATATATTTGAATATTGGCCTGAAAATCATCAAGAAACCAATATTTGCGAAGTTGATGTAGCGGGTAATGAAAGTTTACAGGCCTATGCAAGATATAAAGGCGATACAGCAGTTCTTATTATCCCAAATAATAACGTTCAGAACACTGACGGGAAATTTACAGTTTGTTTGCCGTTTCAAGAAATGGGATTGATGTATTACAGTGAATATACTGTAACTGACGCTGTAACCGGGGAAAAAATAATCAGTGGAAGTATGAGCAAAATACGTAAATTTATGATAGATGTTCCTTTGGAAGATATGCGTACTTTGGTTGTTAAAGCTAGCGGTAAGTATACGCCGATAGATGACAGCGAAACAATATTACCGAATTCTATAAATTATACTGTGCCTGTTTTAACAACAGAAACGGTAAAGGGCAATACAATATATTCCCTAGAAAAATCCAAACAGTACTGGTCTAAGAATTTTTTGTCTGATCCGGCAAATCTTGATAATAATATCGGTATACATTATGAATGGGCCGAAGGGGCTGGAAATGGTGTGCAAAATGGTATCGATACGAAGTTTTATTTTGATGGCATTAGCATAAAACTTTCTAATATAGGTGATTCTCAAAATTCCGGTTCGAGACGTTTTGCACTTGTGTTCAGCAGTGAAAAAAACAAGATTTACAGCAACACATCAGGAGTATTGCGCATAAAATTTGATGGAAATTCAAACACTGTTTATTCTGATTTGAACGGTAAATCCGCAGTAATCTTTAAAAATTCAGATATTTTTGAGGCTATGCCAAGAGGCAAAGTCTATATTGATATAACAAAGATAGAGAGCAAAAATGATTATTTGTTAACTGTAACTGCCGGAGACAAAGTTGCCAGCGGTACAATCTCAGCTACAGATTTGGATGGTTTTGTTCTTGATTCAGAGAACAAATGTTATGTGAGTTTGTCTGCTGTTAATATAAAAGGGCAAAAACCGACGAATATTGATTTTCTTGGCGTGGGGAGTCAATGGAGCGATATTGAACTTGATGATTCAAGGCTATATTATCACGGAAGAACATTTAATGTAGATAATGGAATCGGTATCGATTGGAGCAACTCAGGTGTTTCAATGAATGTTAAGGCAAGCCAGGTCAAAATGGCACTTAAAGCTCAAAATGGTTCCAATGCCACACAGGGTAACCGCTCTTATGTACAGGTATATATTAACGGTCAAAAGAGCCAAAAAATCCTCTTAAAAGACGGCGAGCATTATTATGATATTGCTATCGGTCTTAATCCCGATGAAGTTACAGAAATTAAGGTTCTTAAAGTTACGGAAGCTAATTTTTCTTATGTGGACCTTAAAAAGATTAGTGTAAAAGGCAGTGTGGAGCCTATTAACCGAAAGGTTAAAAAAATTGAAGTAATAGGCGATTCTATTTCGGCAGGCTATGGAATCTTGTCAGAAGCAGGTGCTACTGGCTTTAAAGCGGTTGAGGAAGACAGTACATATACTTATGCGGCTTTGCTTGCGGACAAACTGGATGCAGAGCTTACTTTGCTCGCGTCGAGCGGCTCTGGCGTTTTTATGGATTCTTCGGGACTCAGGAGTGGAGAAACTAAAAATAAAAAGGCGGCAAATGTTTGGCCTGATATGTATGATTATTCGGTTGTTGCAAGATCTCAAAGAGGTTCGACACAGTCAACCTCTAAAAAATGGGATTTCACAGACGATCATCCCGATATTATACTTGTAAATTTAGGAACAAACGACGCATCAAATGTTGCAAAACTTTCGCAAGAAGACCTTAACGAAGGTGTTGCTGAAGCGGTAAATTCATTTTTAACAAAACTTACAACCATACATCCTAATTCTAAAATTGTTTGGTGTTACGGATTGATGAACAACAAATTAGCAAAAGTGATTGAGGACGCGGTTAATGATTTTGCCAAGAATAATGATAAAGTTTTCTTTATAGAATTACCGAGTCAGTATGAGTTTTCTGGTGTTACAGGTGCTGGCAGTCATCCAAATGCAGTAACTCATCAAAAAGTTGCAGATTATATTTATAAAGAACTTGCAATCCTCGGTCAACCTGAAAAACACACTAAAATAGACTACACAGTACCGGTTTTGACAACCGATACCGTAACAGGAAATACAATTTATACTTTGAAGCAATCTAAGAAAAATTGGTCTAAGTTTTTTGTTTCAGATCCATCAAATCTCGAAAACAATACCGGTATTCATTATGAATGGACATACGAAGCCGGAAACGGTGTGTCGAATGGTATTGACAAGGAATTTAAGTTTGAAGGTTCAAGTGTAAAACTTGCAAATATCGGCAATGGCGAAAATGCAGGCTCGAAACGTTTTGAAATTATTTATACAGCAAACCGTGATGTTAATTATACAACATCAAACGGCGCTCTTAGAATAGGCTTTAATGGAAGACTCGGTTATGTAGTCGCTTCTGTTAATGGAGTTAATATAAATATTTTGGGTGACGACACGGCCACTGCTACTGATGTCAAAAATCCTACTTTTAAAAATATTTCTGATAAAACAGTTTATGTAGATATAGCCAAAAAAGCAGATACTGAAGGAGATTACATTATAACCCTTAAAATCGGCAATATTGAGTTGAGCGATACAATTCCTGCTTCATTATTGCAAGGTTTGAATTTTGACCCATCAGGAAAATGTTATATAGGTTTGTCTGCGTATAATATCACCGGTCAACAGACTGCATCAATTGACTTTTTAGGTGTCGGAAGTAATGCTGAGATAGAAGATACTATTGCCTTAATTGAAAAAATAGGAAAGGTTGATTTGATTAACGGAGCGCCTATAAAAGAGGCACGTGTGGCTTATGATAATCTAACCCAAAACGGAAAGAAATTAGTGTCTAATTATCAGGTATTGCTTGATGCAGAGGCTGAGTATGCGGCACTTGCAACTGAAGCGGATGCAGATTTATATCCTGCGTCCTATCATACCGCTCATTTAAGCAATCAATTAGATGCGAAGAATGTTATGAAAACCATCCAAAAGGATTGGGCACCGTATTTATCATTAGAAGATGTCTCCACCGGCGGTCTGCGTTATAACTTTACGGGAGCTGGTTCAAACATCCGTGAAGGATTTTCAAGATTTGTTTCAATAGATGGTTTATTCATTCAATTTGATAATTTAGTTCGTCAATCAAGTAAGAGCGGTGTATTTGCTCTTGTTTTCGGCAATGCTGAGGATTATATAGGTTCTTACAAAAATGAAGCGGGTGCTTCGAATGCTTTTGCTATTGTGTTTGATACTGTTAACGGCAGAGTATATGCTTTGTCAAACGGAGAACATACTATAATAACTGATAGTAGAATTAAATATGAAAATTTGAAACAAAAACGTTTTTCTGTTTCTTTGAAAGAAGAAAACCATATTTACACTCTAACTGTTGATGTCAACGGTGCGAAAATAACCGGAACATTCAGCGGGGGATTATTTGAAAATGCAGCAGCACTGAAAAACCAAAATTTGTGCCGCTTCGCAATTTCTTCATGGACTAACAGACAATATTTCTCGTTGGATCTTATCGGTGTAGGAAAAGATTCAAAGGTTGATGCAGTTGAACAGCTTATCAACGAAATCGGATTAGTTACAATCGACAGCGGTGATAAAATAGAAAAAGCAACATTGGCTTATGAGCAACTTTCTGAAAATGAAAAAGAAAGGGTATCAAATTATAGTGCATTAATTGCAGCTGAGGTCTATTTTGGAAAACTCAGACCGGAAGGAGCAGTTGAAGACGTTATAAATTACATAGACGATATCGGAGAAGTTACAATTTATAGTGAGAATGCTATAAGAAGAGCCGAGGAAGCTTATATTGCTTTATCGGACAGCGAAAAGAAAGCGGTTACGAATTCTAAAGTGTTGGATAAGGCAATCAAGAAATACTATAAATTGATATCTCCACATTTATCTATGGATCAATATGCATACAGCCCTTTGAATACAGGCTCTATGTACAGCGTGGGAACGAATTATAACGATGATTCATCGTGGGATGGCAGAATAAACTTCAACCGTTTGGACAATGGTGTTTTGCGCTTGACTTGGAAAGAAGCAAGGCGTGATATGTGTCAGGGTGTAAATGTAATTCAGAATTTAGACGGAATGCGTTTGCAGCTTCAAAATCTTACAGCTGACCAAGGCAGGAACGGTACACAGTTAGCGATTTTGATTTCACCTACCAGACCGCCACAGTATTATGCAGGCGGAAAGAGTTTGGCATTGGTGCTTGACACTCAAAAAGGCGAAATGCGTTCATATCCCGGCGGTCATATTGTGATGAAGGATAATATTCTTAAGCACGATAATGTCGAGGATAAGAGCATTTATATTTGGTTTTCAAAGTTGGATAGCGGAGTTGTGTGGTTGCGTACTGCTGTTGGTGCTGATACAGTAAGCGGTACTATCTCTGCTGAAAGCATGGGAACATTATTTGCAGAATCCTCGGATTGTTATTTTTCACTGTCTCCTTGGTTGGATAGCGCGGACGATTTGCGTGATAACAGTACACATTCATTCTCGGTGGATATTGTAAGTGTTTATACAGCAAAACAAATTGATAATGTTGATACATATGTTTTCCAATCGGTTTTAAAACTTAATGATTTAATTGACGGTTTGTCTGACAAGATTACTGCTTCAAGTTCGGTTGAAGTCAGGGCGCTGCTAAATCAATACCGTAGTTTAAACAAAAAGTTAAAACCGCTTATTACAAGTCTCCCACGATTACATAAGTTTTTGTCTGAAATATTTGAAAAAGAGAGCTTCGAAAAATACGGCACAGACATACCGGCGGCAGTTTCTTAAAATCATTGGGAAGGGAATTAAATATGGCAGAATATATCGATAATAGTAAATTGGTTCCTAAATGGGTGCCAGATGAAGAAGTGAAACTTGAAAACGGTACACCGGAATGGACAAAAGGATTAATTATTATGCAATGCCGTATATCGAATGCCACTCCCGAGGGAACATTGCAATCTGCAGTAAAGGTTCTTGACCATTGCAGTGAAATGGGAGTAAACTGTTTGATGGTTTGTCCGGTTAATGACCGTGGTATAGAAGGAAATGGCTATACCAATTTAGGTCCCCATACTATCGACCCTAAAATTACAGGCTGCGATAATTATGATGATGGTTGGAAGGTTTTCCGTAATTTTGTTGATGAGGCACACAAACGGAATATTCGAATTTTGCTTGATGTTATATCTTGGGGTGTCCTTAAAAATGCGCCTCTAATTGATGAACATTATGATTGGTTTAACGGCGAAGCTTGGAAAAACATAGCATTTGATTGGAAAAATGAAGAATTCAAAAAATGGTATATAGATACTATTGTTAATATCGCTTTAAAAACAGATATTGACGGTTTTCGCTATGATGTTGAACCGCATTATGCCGGCTATGATGTTGATTGGGAAATTAAAAGCCGACTTCTCGGCATGGGCAAAAAAATGTTAATGATGTCTGAGGATATGAATGACCGTAGAGATTCATATGATATTGAACAAAACGGCGTCAAGGATTCAACAAGAACATTTACACAAATATATAAAACCGCCATACCAATCTTTGTTGATATGTATAATATCGTTGATTGCATTAAAAATGGTGAAAACATTGGAAGTGCAAGGTCGGCGAGACTTGGTATCGGCGGAACTTACAGATACTATACTAACTGTATTTGTAATCACGATTACCGTCTTACTGCTGTAAACGGAAACCGTTTGATATTGGGCTATCAGGCAATTATGGCACCCTTTATTCCTTTGTGGTATATTGGAGAGGAATGGAATAATCCGGCAAATGATGAATTACTAAATGACGGAATTCTTTACATTAATACTATACTTTGGGATAAGCGAAGAAGCGGTGAAACTAAAGAGTTTTTTGAGGATATTAAAAAATTAATTAAGATACGCCGAACATATAAAGAAATTTTTGAATATTGGCCCGAAAATCACAGAGAGACTAATATTTGCAAGGTTAATGTCGAAGGTACGGGATTACAATCTTATGCACGATATTATGATAATAAAGCCGTTTTGGTAATACCTAATCATACAGGTAGTGAGTCGCAATTTAAAGTTTCGGTTCCATTAGAAGAGATGAATATGACCGACTATAAAACCTATGTTGTTACAAATTTACTTGATGATAAAGTTATCTGTAAGGGTGGCAAAAAAGATATATTGGATTTCTATATATCTGTTAAACCTGAATACATGGGTATAGTGTTGGTAGAGGGTTCTAATTAATAATATTTAAGAAAGGAAGTTCTGGCATATATGTTTAAGATATGTTTAAAGAATGTCGTATGTGCTTGTTTGATGATAATTATTCTTTCCACTTCGGTTTTTGCCTTTCCTGCAAATGCCACAACAACATTTATTGATAATTCTGACCTTATGCCTAAATACGTTACTGATGACAAAGTAACCTTAATTGACGGTGCACCCGATTGGTTAAATTCTTTGTGTATGATGCAATGCCGTATTTCGTATGCAACAAATGAAGGAACACTAAAGGCAGCAGTTAAAGTATTAGATCACTGTCGGGAAATGGGCATAAACGGACTTTGGATTTGTCCTGTGGCAGAGTCGGCAGATCAGTTCAATAATAGTTATTGTAACTTAGGCCCTCATACGATTGACCCAATAATAACAGGAAC
>CAKSGP010000059.1 GCA_934454745.1 uncultured Clostridia bacterium | reverse complement strand
CGTAAGTGCTATTGGTCCGGCATCTGTACCGCCGGCTGCCATAATGTCGTAGGTGTAGGGTATATTTTTCTTATCCGCAAGCTCACGGAGTATTTTAACTATTTCCATATCGCAAATAACATACCCGTCCATAATCTTTATTGCCGCACCGCTCCCAAGCTTTACATCGGATCTTGGTACGTTAGGAATATCCCCGGCATAGGTAACGTCAACTGCAATTGCATAATCAGGCATTACGGAGTACGCAGATGTCTTGGCACCTCGCATGCCCAGCTCCTCCTGAGCGGTGAATACAAAATACAAATCGTTCTTACTTTCTTTAAGATTTGCCATTGTTTTTAACAGAATATAACAGCCTACACGGTCATCAAGTGCCTTTGAGATTACCGTATCGCCAACAGTTCTGAAGGCTCCGTCAAACACAGCTGTATCGCCTACAGACACATATTCCTCTGCCTCTTTTTTGTCCTTTGCACCTATATCAATAAACATTTTGTTAATATCAGGCTTATTGTCAGAGGATTCCTCATCTGCACAAATAACTCCTACAATGCCGTTTGCAAAACGTACACGGCGTTTATGGAGCTCCTTTTTACAAAGTCCACCTATTGCACCGAACCGAATAAATCCATTATCATCTATATAGGTAACAATAACTCCGATTTCATCGGTATGTGATGCAAGCATCAATTTTTTTCCTGTGCCTTGTTTATGTGCAATAACTGAACCTAAGGCATCCTTTGATACTGTAAATCCAAGCCTTTGTGCTTCATCTGCTATAATCGAATATAGCGCTCCTTCTCTGCCTGATGGTGCATCAAGCTCTGTCAACTTCTTTAATAATTCCATCTAAAATCACATCACTTTCTTTTATAAATAATTTGAAGACGTCACACACTGCTTCTATATCGTTTTTATTAATATAAGATACAGGTGTATGGGAGTATCTGCAAGGGATACCGATTGATGCACAAACGGCTCCTTTACCTGCAGTCATAACCGCCCCGGCAATTGAATCGCCGCGAGCTGATGTCTTTTTCTGTATTGTTATTCCTTTCCTTTTTGCCATATCTGAAATCACATTTATCATTGCAGTATCTGCTATTGAGGTCCTATCCATATACTCAATAATCGCCCCGTCCCCAAGCCGTGCCGAAGCCGATTTTACGTCGGGAAAATCATCTGAATTTACGGTGTTTACTATAAGTGCTATATCAGGCTCTATCCTAAAAGATGCAATTCTCATTCCCCGTCCCATAACGGAACAAGGTATCTCACGTTGTGCGGAAAATACATAATAGGTATCAAACTTCGGTGTTATATCCATAGCAGTAAGCACGGGGATTACTCCAAATCTGTCAAGTGCCTTGCCCTTAACTAAGTCGCCTCTATCTGTGAACTTTGTGTCAAATGTAATAGTATCGCCAAGTGCAACACGTGTTTTTGCATCGTCCTTATCCTTTGCACCTATATCAATATACAGTGCCTTAACCTCGACTGCCGCCTCACGCTCCTCTTTTTTCTGAAGATGTATTGCTTTCATACCGATTACTCCGGATACACGGTTTTTACCGATCATAACCCGCTTTGAAACAAGAGTTCTAGGATCGATTGTACCGACAGCCTTGAATTTTATAAATCCGCTGTCTGTAATATCGCTTACAATAAATCCAATCTCATCAATATTTGTTCCCAGGAGAATTTTATATTTATCGCTTTCGCCCTTTTTGAAAGCCACAATGTTACCCATAGAGTCAACCTCTATGGTGTCGCACTTTTTTCCCCTGAGAATAGGAATAAGATATGCTCTTGCCTCGCCTTCAAAGCCTGAAACTGCATTGATTTCGCTTAATCGTTCCATAGAGAAAGCCATGATATATCACCCTCCAATCCTTTTACAAATTCCGTAATAACTCTTGCAGTGTCAACAACGTCCGATACTGCCACAGTTTCAACAGATGTATGCATATACTTTAAGGGAATTGACATTAATGCAACAGGTATTCCTCCGCCTGATACCTGAATTTCCCAAGCATCAGTTCCTGTTGCACCGACGTCAATCTCAATTGTGTAGGGTATCTCATTTTCAATTGCTGTTTTTTCAAGACGTTCTACAAGCTTCGGATGAATATTAGGTCCCTTTGACATTGCAGTACCTGACCCCACCTCGATTGCATTATCCGAATTATCGGGAGTTATTCCGTGTGTAACATCTATGGCGATTGCCATATCGGGCATTATCCCAAAGGATGTTGTCTTACCGCCACGGCAACCGACCTCCTCCATAACTGCCGCTACCGCATATATATCGCAGTTTAGCTGATGATCCTTTATATTTTCCATTACCTGTAATATTGCCGCTATACTTGCACGATCGTCCATAGTCTTTAAACTCAACTGGCCGTTTCCAAGCTCGCCTACTGATTGAGGGAGCGTTATGCTGTCGCCTATCGAAACAATTGATTTAACAATCTCTGCACTAAGCCCCGTATCAATTGCTAAATCACTAACTTTAAAGCTCTTATCCATATCACCCAAAACAGATGGAGGCATAACCACAATTCCCTCTATGTCACGTTTGCCGTGAACGATAACCTCAGAGGAGGGCAAAATTCTTTGATCCACACCCCCTAAGTTCGAAAAATAAATATATCCCTCGTCAGTTATGGCATTTACAGTAAGTCCAATTTCGTCCATATGTGCTTCAAGCATAATTTTTGGTGCATTTTCCTTACCGCAGGATTTGTATGCAATAACCGAGCCTAAGGCATCAATTCTAACCTCGTCACAATAGGCTTTAAACATTCTTGCAATCTCTTTATTTATACGATATTCATGACCTGATGCACCACGCATATCGCTTAGTTTTTTTAATAAATTCTGCATTATAATTTTCCTTTTAAAGTTCGTTTACAAGCTTTTTAAATAAATTTCCCCGTTCCTCAAAATTACGGAACATATCAAAACTGGTAGATGCAGAGGAAAGAAGTACAATATCTCCGTCTACCGCCTCATTATACGCTGTATTTACAGCCTCCTCGTATGTTTTTGCGTGATAGATGTTAACCTCTCCGGCTCTGCCTGTCTTATTGAGTGCTTCTTCTATTTTACCGCTTGTTGCACCGATAAGAATAAGCGTTTTCACGTGATCGGCAATAGGCTCACCTATATCATCATAGGGTATACCCTTATCTTTACCGCCGCTTATAAGAATAACCTTTTGGGGGAACACGTTAAGGGTATTTATAGTTCTATTAGGACTTGAATCAATAGAGCTGTTATAGTATTTTACACCGTTAAGAGTTCTTACAAGCTCAATTCTATGGGGAACTCCGCCAAAATCTTTTGCTGTATTTACTATTACCTCAGAATTTACAATTTCATTTACTGCCCCAATAGCCGCCATATAGTTTTCAACGTTGTGCATTCCGGGAATTTTAATATCATTAATATTAAGTATGTCCTTGTTATCACAAACTATCATATCGCCGTCAAGGTGTACATAAGCATTAAGCTTTCGTGAGAACATCTTAACATTGCAGTGTGCAAGAGGCAGAAGTGCCGCACTGTCAGGATTGTCCGCATTTAATATCAGCTTGTTATTATGTGACATATATTTAAATATGTTCGTTTTCGCATCTATATATTCATTGTAGTCTGTATGCCAATCAAGGTGGTTGGGGCTTAAGTTTGTTATAACCGCAATTTCAGGTGATTTTTTCATTGTATGAAGCTGGAATGAGGAAAGCTCAAGTATAACATAATCGCCCTCGCACATTTTATCCACCTCAGAAAGTAACGGCTTTCCGATATTACCGCCAAGCCAGGTCTTGTAGCCTGAATCTGTGAGCATTTTGTGTATCAGAGAGGTTGTTGTTGTCTTTCCGTCCGAGCCTGTAACTGCAATTATATGAGATGGGCAAAGCTCAAAAAAGACCTCCATCTCCGATGTTATAACTGCACCACGCTCTCTCGCCTCTCTAAGCTGTGCTACATCATACCTCATTCCGGGTGTTTTAAAAATTAAATTGTCTGTAAGATTATCAAGATAATCCTCCCCAAGACACATATTTACGCCAAGCTTTTCACATTCTTTATAATTATCCCCAAGCCACTTGTCATCGTGCATATCACACGCTGTTACCTTTGCACCGGCTCCTACAAGATACTTAATCAAAGGAAGGTTTGATATTCCTATTCCGATTACTGTAACACTTCGTCCGTTTATATATTCTTTAAACTCATCAGCCTTTGTCATAGTTCTGACTCCTTGCATTAGATTCATACAATTATTATACTAAATTTATGCAAAAATGTAAATACTTTTCATTAAAAAATATTTTATTTTCAAGCATAAAAAATAGCTGTTGCATCAAACATCAGCCATTTCACTTTATTAAATCCTTTATTACCTCACCTGCGGCTATAAGCCCTGCTGCTCCCGGTACAAATGCAATTGATGCAGGAGTCCGATCACCATCACTCAAAACCATAGGCTTCTCTTTTGAATATACAACCTTTAGGGACGTTATTCCTCTGTTTTTAAGCTCGCGCCGCATTATACGTGCTAAGGGACACATCTCTGTCTTTTTTATATCTGCCACCTCAAACATTGATGCCTCAAGCTTGTTTCCTGTCCCCATAGAGCTTATTATAGGCACTCCCGCTTCCTTTGAACGCCTTATAAGCTCAATTTTTGCGGTTACGGTATCTATTGCATCCACAATATATGAATATATTGATAAATCATAATCACCTGCATTATCAGGCATATAAAAACAGCTGTGTGTTACAATTTTTAAATTCGGATTAATTGATAAGGCACGTTCCTTTGCCACTTCAACCTTCAGCCTGCCAATAGAATTCTCTGTTGCAATTATCTGCCTGTTAAGGTTAGATTCAGCGACCGTATCATTATCAAATATATCAATTGCACCGATACCGCTCCTTACAAGTGCCTCAAGCGCATATCCGCCTACACCGCCTACACCGAACACTGCAACACGTGCATTTTTAAGCTTTTCCATAGCATCATCGCCCAAAAGCCTTTGTGTTCTTATAAACCGTTCTGACATATTGTTCCTCCGCCTATTACTGTGTCACCGTCATAAAGCACCACTGACTGACCTTTGGTTATAGCCCTTTGAGGCTCGTCAAATTCAATGTGTATTGAATTTTCCCCTGTTTGCCATACTGTTGCTTTCTGTGCCGTCTGGCTGTATCGCACCTTTGCCTCAACTCTGATAGAATTATTAATCTTATCTGTTGTTATGAGATTTATATCCTCTGCATCAAGAGTTTTTGAGAATAGATCCGAATTATCGCCGAGAATTACACTGTTATCAGCCTGACAAAGGCAGCATACGTACATGGGCTTTGGAAGCGCAAGTCCAAGACCTTTTCTCTGTCCCACTGTGTATCGTATAAGACCTTTATGTGTCCCCAATACATTACCTTCAAAATCCACAAAGCAACCCTCAGTGTAAGTCTTTCCAAGGTACCTTTCTATAAAACCTGCATAGTCACCGTCAGGAACAAAGCAAATATCCTGACTTTCTTTTTTCCGTGCGTTTACAAATCCGTTTTCGAGTGCAATATCTCTGACCTCCGTTTTTGAAAGTCCTCCAAGAGGAAAAAGGGTATGCTTTAACTGCTCTTGTGTAAGAGAATACAGCACATAACTCTGATCCTTTGAGCTGTCAACGCCTTTTTTAAGGATATATCTCTCATTCTCCTTTACTATACGTGCGTAATGACCTGTGGCAACATAAGAGTATCCGTTATCCTTTGCATAGTCGCCTAAAAGTCCGAATTTTATAAACCTGTTACAGTACACACAGGGATTGGGAGTTTTTGTGTTCTCATAAGCATCAATAAAACGTGATATTACCTCTTTTTCAAACTCAGCTTTCATATCTATAACACGATGTGAAAATCCCAGTCTTCGAGCAACTGCTTTTGCATCATTAAAATCCTCTGTTTTGCTATCAAGTAAAGAAAGCGTAACACCAAGAATTTCATCTGCCTTATTTTTCGCCAAAAAAGCCGCAACGGAGCTATCCACTCCGCCACTCATTGCAATTATTATTTTATTATTCATAATTAAGCCTTATCATTTCATCAATACATTTCTTTGCTGATGTAATAACCTCATCACTCAAGAGAATTTCCTCTCCACCCTCATTCTTACAGCAGTTGAGAACATCAACAAGCGTTGTAAGACGCATATTTTTGCATATGAGCTTATCTGTAAGGGCGTAGAACTTTTTATCAGGACATTCATACTGTAAATGCTCGCCGATACTTAATTCCGTACCTATTATAAATTCCTTATTGTCAGATCTTTTTGCATAATCCATAATAGCAGCTGTTGAGCCGACAAAATCTGCCATAGCCACAACATCACAATGACATTCAGGATGAACTAAAACCAATGCACCGGGATGCAATTCTTTTGCCTTTTTAACATCAAGAGGTGTAACAGATGCGTGAATGGGACAACAACCGTTTAATACCTTAACAGTTTTTTCAGGCAAGGACTTTGCCACAAAATCGCCCAGATTTTTATCGGGGATAAAAAGTATCTTATCATTTTCAATGTTTTTTACAACATTTACTGCAGATGATGAAGTTACGCATACATCGCAAATGGTCTTAAGAGCTGCCGTAGTGTTTACGTAGGCTACCACCGTATAATCAGGATAGTCCTTCTTTACATTTCCTATATATTCTCTATCCATCATATCTGCCATTTCGCATCCTGCTTCTGGCACGGCAAGAATAACACGTTTGTCAGGTGAGAGAATTTTTACGGTTTCTGCCATAAATCTCACACCGCACATTATAACAGTCTTATTATCTATGCCTGCCGCCTTTACGCTTAAGGCATAAGAATCTCCTGTAAAATCAGCTATCTCAAGTATTTCATGTGCCTCGTAGCTATGTGCAAGTATACATATATCCTTTTCTTTTTTAAGCTTTAAAATTTTCTGTTGTATATCTGTTATTGTGTTCATATGTACCACCTTTAATTCAAAACCCAAACAAGCGTCTCTTTGCAAGAAGCCATCAGTTCATTGCACTTCTGCTCTCAAGTGCCTTTATTATTGTGATTTTATCAGCATACTCAATATCAGAACCGATAGGTATGCCGTGTGCTATTCTTGTTACTTTAACATCAAAGGGTGCAAGCAACTTTGAAATATACACCGCCGTTGCAGTACCGTTTACTGTGGGATTTGTAGCAAGAATAACTTCACTCACTTCGCTGTCTGCAAGACGAAGGAGAAGTTCATTGATTTTTATATCATCAGGACCTACGGAATCCATAGGCGAAAGTGCACCGTGGAGAACGTGATAAAGTCCGTTATATTCGTGAGTATTCTCAATTGCCGAAACGTCCTCAGGTCCCTCAACTACGCATATAATGGATTTATCCCGTTTTTGTGACGTACAGATATGGCAGGGAGATTCGTCTGTTAAATTCTGACAGCATTCGCAAAGTCTTATTTTGCGTTTTGCTCCCACTATTGCCGCCGCCATTGCCTCTGCCTCATCATTTGTCATATTTTCAAGCAAGTAGAACGCAATCCGTTCCGCACTTTTATGACCGATGCCCGGAAGCCGTTCAAATTTCTCAATCAGTTCGTCAATTGCCGCCGAATACATCAGAAT
>CAKSGP010000058.1 GCA_934454745.1 uncultured Clostridia bacterium | reverse complement strand
TTGATATCAGAAAGCGTGCATTTAAGTTCCCGAAAATGGGTAAACGAGCAAAGATGGTTGCAATACCTACTACTTCGGGAACAGGCTCAGAGGTAACCTCTTTTGCCGTAATATCGGATAAAAAGAATAATATAAAATACCCCCTTGCCGACTATGAACTAACTCCTGACGTTGCAATTATTGATCCGCAGTTTGTTGTTTCTTTACCGAAGACTCCTACGGCAGATACGGGACTTGATGTTCTGACACACGCAATTGAGGCATATGTATCGGTTATGGCATCGGACTACACGGACGCATTGGCTCTCAAAGCATGTCAGCTTGTATTTGAGTATTTGCCCCGTGCCTATAAAAACGGCAGTGAGGATTTGGAGGCAAGAGAAAAGATGCACAATGCAAGCTGTATTGCGGGTATGGCATTCACTAACGCATTTTTGGGAGTAAATCATTCAATTGCACACAAAATAGGCGGTCAGTATCATATCACTCACGGCAGAGCAAACGCTGTGTTATTACCGCATATTATTGAATATAACAGCCAAACACCGACTAAAATGGTATCGTGGCCGAAATATAAAAGCTTTATAGCAGACAGAAAATACGCAGAAATCGCAAGAGCCTGCGGATTTTATTCTGGTGATGATACAAAGGCAGGAGTCAGGGCACTCATTAATGCGGTAAATGAATTAAGCCGTGAATGTGATATGCCAAAATCCTTTAAGGAATGCGGTATTGACGAAAAAACTTATATGAAAAAAATACCCGAAATTGCTATCCGTGCATTTGAGGACCAGTGTACAACGGCAAATCCAAGATTACCATTAGTTACAGAAATAGAGGAAATTTTAAAGAAAGCATATAATTAAAAAAGCTGTCTGCAAGTTATTTGCAGACAGCTTTTTTTACTTGAATTTTTCGGTACTCTTTTGGTAGAATCCCATAGGCATCTTTAAATGCGGTTGTAAACCTGCTTTGGCTTTCATATCCTACCGATTGTGCAATTTCTGCTATGGTACGATTGCTTTCCTTTAATAATTGTGCGGCACGCTCCATTCGGTGTTCTTTAATATGTGTAGCAATAGAGTTTCCGTAGATGTTTTTAAATGCTTGTTTTAATGTAGTGGGATTTATCAAGAAGTTTCTTGAAAGTTCCTCGATTGTTATACGCTCTGAAATATGTTCGGTGAGATATTGGTGAATGTTGTATATAACATCCTCGATTGAGCCGTGATAATCAACTGACTTTTCAGGGCAGGCAATTTCCATAAGCTCCTCTGTCATTAAGTGCAAAAGTCGGTTTGCCTCAGTATCTGCGGCTTTATAATAAACCTCTTTTCCGTCACGGCGGCTCGTGAGCAGACCTAACTCCTGAATGGAGTGCAGATGATGTGAAACAGTGGGACAGGAGGTGTGAACAAGTGCGGCAATATTAATAACGCACTCCTCGCGGTGGCAGAGTAACCAGAATATACGCAACCGAGTAGCATCGCCCATCTGTTTAAAAAATAGGGCTGTTGCCGAAAATTTATCAAGCCGTGACAGCTCATTGTGTATATTTTCCGTATGTTTTTCGCCGTGCTGGTGGGGTAGTGTGAAATTTTTCATAAATATCTCCCTTTTAGTAATCTTATTCGCCTTTTTAGAAAAGTATATATCCAAATTGTTGATTTTTACTTCCGTATTTATTATACTACAATTGTAACAATTAAACAATAGTAAAATTGATAAAATTCAGGAGGTAAGCAATGAAAAATACATATATGATAGAGGTGGATTGTGCAAACTGTGCAAATCTGATGGAGAATGAAGCCAACAAAACCGAGGGAGTAAAAACAGCGTCAGTAAATTATATGATGCAGAAAATGACGATTGAGTTTGAGGAAGGCTATAACGAAAAAAAGGTTATGAAAAACGTGTTAAGAGCCTGCAAAAGGGTGGAGCCTGATTGCGAAATAGAATTTTAAATTAAAAAATTTAGTGTGGTGGTATGTTATGACTAAAAAACAGAAAAAGATGCTTTTTCGGATTATTATTGCATCGGTTATGCTTATAGGGTTGGCGTTTATGTCTGTAAAGGGATTTGTAAGACTGCTTTTATACCTTTTTGTATATTTTATTATCGGTTATGATATATTAAAAAAAGCAGGGCGAGGAATAATAAACGGACGTGTTTTTGACGAAAACTTTCTTATGGCAATAGCAACTGTCGGTGCGTTTGCACTGGCAATATACGAAAAAAACGGTGAGTACAGTGAGGGGATTACCGTTATGCTGTTTTACCAGATTGGTGAGCTGTTTGAGAATTACGCAGTTGGAAAGAGCCGAAAAAATATCGGTGAGCTTATGGACGTTCGTCCTGATTATGCAAGAATAGAAATTAATGGTAAAAGAGAGAAAATTAATCCTAACGAGGTTAGGGTGGGAAGCATAATAGAAGTGCTACCCGGAGAGAAAATTCCAATTGACGGAGTTGTAACAGAGGGCAGAAGTACCCTTGATATGAGTGCGCTTACAGGGGAGAGCAAGCCCTGTGATATTTATGAAAATGACGATGTTATAAGCGGAAGTATTAATATGACGGGTGTGCTTAAAATCCGTACAACAAAAGAGTTTGGCGAGTCTACGGTTTCTAAAATCCTCAGTCTTGTTGAGGATGCGTCATCAAATAAATCAAAATCGGAGGCGTTTATTTCACGCTTTGCACGAATTTACACACCGACAGTTTGCCTGAGTGCATTGGCATTGGCAGTTTTACCGCCCCTGATAAGCCTTATTATAGGCGGATTGCCACAGTGGGGGATATGGTTTTACCGTGCTCTGACATTTCTTGTGGTAAGCTGTCCCTGTGCGTTGGTTATAAGTATTCCCTTGACCTTCTTTGCAGGAATAGGAGGTCTAAGCAGTGCGGGAATCCTCGTTAAGGGTTCAAATTATCTTGAAAATTTGTCAAAGGTTAAATGTATCGTTTTCGATAAAACAGGGACACTAACAAAGGGTGTATTTGAAGTAAGCGGAATACACCATAACGAATTGGAAAATCAAAAGCTTTTAGAGTATGCCGCTTTGGCAGAGAGTGGCTCTAATCATCCCATAAGTAAAAGCTTGCAAAAAGCATACGGAAAAGAGCTTGAAAGAACTCGTGTTTCGGATTTTTCAGAAATTGGAGGATACGGAATTACTGCAACAGTAGATGGTAAATCTATTGTTTTGGGTAACGGCAAAATGATGGAAAGGTTTAATATTAAATATCATAATTGCCATAGTGTTGGGACAATAATTCATATAGCGATAGACGGTGAATATGCAGGACATATTGTTGTTTCGGACGTATTAAAGGAAAATGCACAAAAGACGATTTCCCAATTGAAAAAAGCAAGTATAAAAAAGACTGTAATGTTAACAGGAGATAGGGGAAAGGTCGCAAACTGTGTGGGAGAACAGCTTGGGATAGATGAAATTCACAGCGGACTTCTGCCCGCTGATAAGGTTTATGAGCTTGAAAAACTGCTTGAGGATAAAGCCTATAATGAACAAGTAGCATTCGTAGGCGATGGAATAAATGATGCACCTGTCATTATGCGTGCAGATATAGGCATTGCAATGGGTGCAATAGGCTCTGATGCTGCAATTGAGGCGGCAGACGTGGTGTTGATGAATGATGATCCTATGCAGCTTGTAAAGGCTATAAGGCTTTCACGGAGATGTATCACAATTGTTAAAGAAAATATAGTGTTTGCATTAGCTGTGAAGTTTATCTGCTTGCTCTTAACGGCTATGGGCTTTGCAAATATGTGGCTTGCAATTTTTGCTGATGTAGGTGTTATGGTTATTGCTGTGTTAAATGCAGTCCGTGCATTAAGAACAGGTAAAATGAGATAAAACGGCTTGGACTTTTTCTTGCGTTGTGATAAAATAATAAAAATATGTTTTCGGAGGTGTTTCGAGTGAAAAAAAGGGCGATATTTACGTTATGCCTATGTATGATTAATATTTAACTAAGGGGATAAATGTGAATAAAATTGCCGATCTTGCACGTTCTCACTCGCTTGCATACCCGTGTATAGTCTTGATCGTGTGTATGCACAACCTGGACAATTTTCTTTTAAACTTAGGTTTTGTGGAAAGATTTAGCGGTCATAAAATTGAAAGTGATAAAAAGCTTTATTAAAAAAATACAGTTATGGTTATTGCCTTCCTTGCGGTGGCAATAACCTGTTTTTTTTGTGTCGATAGATAAAGAATACATAGGCTATTTTGACTTTAAAACTTTAAGCTATCTTTGTGTTAAGTCCGAGCCTCTTGGGTTTGAGGAGGAAAAAGTAGAAATACCCAAAATGCGTGCAGTATCTTACATATTACTTTTAATATTTGTGTTTTTCTTTATTTTTGCGGGGAATATGGCACGGATCAAAACACGTAAATTATGCCGTTTTGCTTGACAAAATCCGAAAAATGTTATAAAATAAGTAGGTATATTGTAACCTATAAAAAGGTAAAAGCATAAAGTATTGATTATGCTTTAATTCTGAAAGGAGAAAATGGGTTAGAAATGGCTAAGAAAAGCGAATACAGCAATGAATCGATTGTAAAGCTTAAAGATGAAGAACGTGTACGTTTGCGTCCTGCGGTTATTTTCGGTTCGGACGGGCTTGAGGGCTGTGAGCACTCGTTTTTTGAAATATTATCAAACTCCATAGATGAGGCGAGAGAGGGTTATGGAAATCTTATTGAAGTAACACGTTTTATGGATAATTCAATTGAGGTACGTGACCACGGCCGAGGTGTACCCCTTGACTATAACGAGGCAGAGGGTTGCTATAACTGGGAGCTTGTATATTGTGAGCTTTATGCAGGCGGTAAGTACGATAACAATAAAGGCGGTCAGTATGAATACAGCCTTGGACTTAACGGACTTGGCGCTTGTGCTACCCAGTATTCCTCAGAATATATGGACGTTGAGGTTATTCGTGATAAAACAAAATATACCCTGCATTTTGAAAAGGGTAAGAATGTAGGCGGTCTTACAAAGGAGCCTGTACGCAGTGTAAAAACAGGCACTGTTCAGAAATGGCGTCCCGACTTAGAGGTTTTTACCGATATAAATATCCCGATTGAATTTTACTGTGATATTCTAAACAAGCAGGCAATGGTAAATGCGGGGCTTAAGTTTGTGTTGTATAACGAAACTGCTGAGGGTATGGAGATGTTTGAGTACTACTACGAAAATGGTATTGTAGACTATCTCTCAGAAACCGTAGGCGACACGGCAATGACAACAGTTGAAACCTTGGAATGTGAGCGTGTGGGACACGACCGTGAGGATAAAGAGGATTACAAAATGAAAATGCAGGTTGCATTCTGCTTTTCAAATCGTACCACACTTCTTGAATATTATCATAACTCAAGCTATCTTGAGCACGGCGGCTCACCTGACAAGGCAGTAAAAAATGCCTTTGTCTATGCTATTGACCAATACTTAAAGCAGGCAGGCAAATACAATAAAAACGAAAGCAAAATCACGTTTGTTGACGTTGCGGATTGTCTTGCACTTGTTATCAATTCTTTTTCAACTAAGACAAGCTATGAGAATCAGACGAAAAAGGCGATTAACAATAAATTCATTCAGGACGCAATGACTGAATTTTTACGTCACCAGCTTGAAATATATTTTATCGAAAACAAGGCTGATGCAGAAAAAATCTCAAATCAGGTTCTTGTAAATAAAAGAAGCCGTGAAAATGCGGAAAAGGCAAGAGTTGACATTAAGAAAAAGCTTACCGGCTCAATGGATGTAACAAACCGAGTTGAAAAGTTTGTTGACTGCCGAAGTAAAGATGTCACAAAGCGTGAAGTTTACATCGTTGAGGGCGATTCGGCTCTTGGCTCCTGTAAGCTTGCACGTGATGCCACCTTTCAGGCTATTATGCCTATACGGGGTAAAATATTAAACTGCTTAAAGGCAGACTATCCAAAGATATTTAAGAGTGACGTTATAATAGACCTTATAAAGGTTTTGGGATGCGGTGTTGAAATAAAATCCTCCCATAACAAAAATCTTGACAGCTTTTCTCTTGAAAATCTTAGATGGGACAAGGTTATAATCTGTACCGATGCCGATGTTGACGGATTCCAGATTCGTACACTTCTCTTGACTATGATTTACAGACTTATGCCTACACTTATAGATGTAGGTAAGGTATATATTGCAGAGTCACCTCTTTATGAGATTGTTATCACAAAGGGTAAACGTAAAAATGAGAAGTTTTTTGCATATACAGACAGCGAAAAAGAGCAAATTATTGAACAGCTTAAAAACGAGGGACTTTCAAAGGATAAGGACGATTATGATATTAAGCGTTCAAAGGGCCTTGGCGAAAACCAGCCGGATATGATGAGTTTAACAACTATGCACCCTGCAACAAGACGTCTTATTCGTGTTACTCCCGAAAGTGCAGAGCGTACTTCTATGATGTTTGATGTGCTGTTAGGTGATAATCTTACAAGCCGTAAGGAGTATATTGCAAACAACGGATCCCAGTATATGGAAATGCTGGATTTATCATAACAGAAAGGAGCATTAATTAAATGGCAAGAAAGAAAAAAGAGCAATCGGCTCCCATAGTATCTGCCCCAATTGCAGAGCAGGCTATAACCGAAACTCTTGAACTTAATTATATGCCTTATGCAATGAGTGTTATTATCTCACGTGCAATCCCTGAGATAGACGGTCTTAAACCGGCACACAGAAAGCTCCTTTATACAATGTATAAAATGGGACTTCTCGGAGGAAAGTTTACAAAATCTGCCAACGTTGTAGGCTCAACAATGAAGCTTAATCCCCACGGTGACAGTGCTATTTATGAAACAATGGTACGTCTTACACGGGGAAACGAAGCACTTTTGCATCCGCTTGTTGAGTCACAGGGTAACTTTGGTAAGGCATATTCACGTGATATGGCTTATGCCGCATCAAGATATACAGAAGTAAGACTTGAGCCTATATGTGCGGAGCTTTTTACAGATATAAATAAAAACACAGTAAAATTTGTTGACAACTATGATGGTGAGCTTCAGGAACCAACCTTGCTCCCGGCGGCGTTTCCGTCTATACTTGTAAACCCGAATCAGGGTATAGCGGTAGGTATGGCATCAAATATATGCTCCTTTAACCTGCGTGAGGTTTGTGAGGCTACAATTGCATATATGAAGGACGAGAATGTGGATTTACTAAGCATTATGCCCGCACCTGACTTTTCTCTTGGTGCAAGTATTATATATTCTCCCGAGGAGATGCGTAAAATCTACGAAACGGGACGTGGAAGCTTTAAGATGCGTGCCAAGTACCGTTACGATAAGAGCAGTAACTGTATAGAAATTCTTGAAATTCCGTATTCAACTACATCAGAGGCCATAATCGGCAAGATAATGGAGCTTCTAAAAGCCAATAAGCTTAAAGAAATTTCCGATGCAAGGGATGAAACCGATCTTGACGGATTTAAAATTGCAATCGATTTAAAGCGTGGGGTGGACCCTGAGGCACTAATGCTTAAGCTTTATAAGCTTACACCACTTGAAGACAGCTTTGCTTGTAACTTTAATATTTTGATTGATTCTGTCCCCAAGGTAATGGGTGTCGGCGAGATATTAATCGTATGGATAAAATTTAGAATAACCTGTATAAGA
>CAKSGP010000057.1 GCA_934454745.1 uncultured Clostridia bacterium | reverse complement strand
ATAGGATACAGATATTTTATAACACTGCCTTTAAGGGGTATATTATCAATCCCGTTCTCCTCAAAGGCTTCTGTGAGAGCATCAAGCTCAAATGCCTGATTAGCCTCAAGTATAATTGACATCTCGTATGCACGTTTAAATTTCTGCATTATATTTTGCGGAACGTCTGTTTTTGAATCACGAAGGCCAATATATACCATATTTTCAATACCATGGCTTCTGGAAAGCAAAAACAAATGTTCATAATCAATATTTTCAGGTAAATCAGGCTTCTCGCCATTTAAAACACAGCGAATACGCTTAAACGAGTATTTATAGATATTCTCCATTTTTGCTCACCAAAATCCTTCTTATCGTGCACCGTTACGCTTAATCACAGCAACAACTGTTTGGAATAGGATTTTTATATCCAGCAAGGCACTCCTGTTATGTACATAATAAAGCTCCATCTCCTGACGTTTGCCACTCTCATAGCCTGCATTATTTCTCGCATTAGCCTGCCAGTAGCCCGTAAGTCCGGGTTTTACGCTGGTTAAGAGTTTTTGTTGTTCAGGTGTGTAGTTCATTTCAAGCTCTTCAAGCAATATAGGTCTTGGACCGATAACTGACATATTGCCTTTAATACAGATATTAAAAATGATTTGCGGAAGCTCATCCAAACTAGTCCTTCTTATGAAATTACCCACATTATGCGGTAACAGCCTCGGATCATTTTCAAGCTTAAATTCCTTAAGATACCGTTCATATTCCTCAGGTGAGAGAGCAGTTTGCAAATCCTCCGCATTTTTTACCATACTTCTGAATTTAACCACCTTTATGGGTTTCATACCCTTTCCTATTCTCTCCTGAACATAAAAGGGATTACCCGGGTCTGCTATAAAAATCATTGTCGCAATTATCAAGCACGGAACAATCAAAACAATGCTTACGATTAATGAGCTCACAAAATCAAAAATACGCTTGCCAAATTCATATACCCATTTTTTACGAAAACTCGCACCCTTTATATTGCTTTGTTCTTTTGTTCTTTTCGCAGATTGAATCTGTTCCACCCTTAATTCACCCCTCTATATCCTTTCAATGTTATCAAAGCATATCTTATGATATTATAATAGCACAGATTTCCAAATAAATCAAGTATTTTATTATTTTTTACAACCAAGAATTACAACCGGTTTTAAAAAACAAGCAAAAAAAAAAAAATACTGTTTAAAGCTCCCGATTTCCCCCGTCAATCCTCACAAGAATTGGTATGCAACCAATATTTATATCATAAAATTATGAGAGGTGGCAGAGATGAATGAATATAGGGTTATATACTTCATAGTAAATGACAAGGGAGAAAATGCAGAGCTTTCAAGCTTAAACGAAAAGGAGAAAGAACAATGGAAAATGGATATGGAAGCAAGAGCATTAAGCGAATACCATAACCGAAAAATTAAAATTTCAATTAAAAGCGATTTTGCTGACTGATGCCGTTTTTCTTTTGGGAAGGGGGAAATTTAATGAAAACAGCGGCGGCTTACATACGTGTTTCTACTGATGACCAGCTTGAATACAGTCCCGATAGTCAGTTAGAAAAAATAAGACTCTATGCGGAAAGAAATCAAATCCTACTGCCAGAGGAATTTATATTTACAGATGAAGGCATCAGCGGGAGAAAAACAAAAAACAGACCTGCTTTTAACGAAATGATAGGACTTGCAAAGGGCAAACCCAAGCCCTTTGATGTTATCCTGGTCTGGAAGTTCAGCCGATTTGCACGAAACCGAGAGGACAGCATTGTATATAAATCAATGCTTAGAAAAGAATACAATATTGACGTTGTATCAGTAAGTGAAGATATCGGAGATGATAAATTATCCATACTCATAGAAGCTATTATTGAAGCAATGGACGAATTTTACAGCATCAATCTTGCAGAGGAGGTAAAACGTGGAATGACGGAAAAAGCCAAAAGAGGCGGTGTTCTTTCGATTGCGACGTTTGGTTATAAGGTTGAAAACGGCGAGTTTGTTATCATTTTTGAAGAAGCGGAAATTATACGAAAAGTTTATAGTGATTATGCAAGCGGTAAAGGCTTTTTATCTATTGCAAAAGCCTTAAATGCAATGGGAATAAAAACCCATCGCGGAAACCAAATCGAAACCCGAACAGTTGAATATTGGCTTAATAATCCCATATACATAGGCAAAACCCGTTGGAATCCTGATGGAAAGCTATCAAGAAACTATACAGCTGATACTGTGATTATAAGTGAGGGCAGACACACTCCCATAATTGATACCCAAACTTGGGAGAGGGTCCAGGAAAAAATGAAGGAACAAAAGGAAAGGTTTAGAAGATATTACAATCCTGATCGAAAGGACTTATCCCATTGGCTGACAGGACTTATAAGATGCGAAAAATGCGGCGGTGTATTATCCAATCAAGGCGGATATTTCGGTTGCTCAAACAAAAGCAAAGGGATATGCGATGGTGTTGGGTATATTTCCGTTAAAAAGCTATCCGAAATTATTATTAATATCTTATCCGAAATGGAGCTTCCAAATGTTGAGCTTGAATATGCAGAGCCAAAATCTGCGGATCAAGCAAATTCTGAGAGTGGCATCAAAATCATTTCTACGCAAATCCAAAGGCTCAAAATCCGCTTGGAACGTGTGAAATCGGCTTATGAGGACGGTATAGATACCCTTGGAGAATACAAAGAAAATAAAAAAGCTATTCTTGACGGGATTGCTAAATTAAAAGAACAGCTCAAAAGGATTGAAGAAAAACCTAAAGAACAAATTAGAACAAACAAAAAAGAGCTTCGCAGACTGACAGAGGTTTTACGGGATGCAGAGGTAGATAACATCGAAAAAAATAAGATGGCAAGAAGGATTTTCAAGGAAATAGTAAAAGACTCAAATACACTCAAATGTGTCTTTTGGAGATGATTTACTCAAACTTTTGGAGTATGGTCCACCGTACTGGGTGGCGACGATATTTGCAAGCCTTGTATTTTTCTTTTTAATATTTATCGGGAATTCAAGAAATTTGTTATAAGAAAACATTTATATATTTCCCTCCTTTTCCCACGGCCACGGGGATTCCAACCATTTAAATTTGAAAAATAATGCGCTGTTAAACGCTTCAAGGGGGCCGTGCTCCTTTTCATATTCATACTTGAGCTTTTTCAGCTTTTCAACAAGCTCACGAAACATTTCAAAGGCTTTTCTGTCGTCGGGGTGAGTATCAAGATACAAAAGCAAATCGTAGGCTGCGAAATTGCATTTCTGAATCTCATACAGCTTTTCCTGTTTAGTCATTGTTTGTACCTCCCCACTTCTTGCACACTTTTCCGTATTCACATATATCTAAATCGAGTTCAGGGAAAACTGTACCGTTTTTGATTGCGTAATCGCAATCGTACACGCACGAGAGCCGTTGTACAGGGACAAATCCATAGCCGATACAACCGCATCTGGGATATTCACATTCTGCCATATCGTGCATACAACAATTATTTTGTTCCATATAATTTCTCCTTTCCTTGTTGTACTTTATACTATGCCGCAAATTTACATTTTGATATAGACAAGACAAAGAAAGAGTGATATAATTTAGATAACATAACCCAAGAGAGGAGCAACTGATTATAAATGAACTTATCCGATTACAAATACAAAACCGAGCTTCACGCACATTCAAATCCTGCCAGTGCATGCGGTGATCTGCCGCCCGAGAGCGTTGTGCGTATCTATTCTGAGATTGGCTATACAAGCCTTGTGCTTTCAAATCATTTTCTTACGCAAATGCGGTTTTACGGTGATAAGGAAAAGGCACTAAAAGCATATCTGCGTGACTATCACATTGCACAAGAATATGGGGAAAAGTACGGTATAAACGTAATATTAGGCTGTGAAATACGTTTTCCCGAGAATACAAACGATTATCTCCTGTTTGGGATTGATGAGGATTTTTTATATGAAGCATACAATATGCTCAATAGCAATATCAGTGAGTTTTCTAAATGGTTCAGGAAGGATTCACGCCTGATTATTCAGGCTCACCCCCTAAGAAACGGCTCCACACCTGCCCCCATTGAGCTTCTTGACGGCATAGAATCGTTTAATATGCACCCAAACCATAATTCACGTGTAGGTCAATCAGCAAAGCTTGCAAGGGAGCATAACCTCATTATAACCTGCGGAACGGACTGCCACCACAATCATCACGAGGGAATGATTGCGATGCTCACAAAAAAGCCTATGACAAGCTCATTTGAGTTGGCGGAAACTTTAAAATCACGGGATTATTTATTTGAAATGAGCGGAAATATTATAGTTCCCTACGGCTATTCGGAGAGTGTATAAAAATAGATGCAGAACACAAAGAAGGAATTTTCAACGGAAAAATTGAAAATTCCTTCTTTTTCATTGTTTTAAATATTCGCAAATCTCATCTATACCCTCGCCTGTCTTGCTGTCCACCTCAAAAATTGTACGGCAGCCTGCAAGCTCAAGCCATCGCCTTGCCTGAGGCACATCTGCGTCCTCGCTGTTTATCTGGGTTATAATCCCGATAACCTCACGGTTGCACACAGGGGTTACTGCAGGGGGAAATAGTGAATATGGCTCACGGGCGGATATTAATAATCCCACCACATCTGCCTCAAAGGAATACATTGCAAGGGCATTACCGAGATTTTTTGCCTGTACATACTCCCCCGGGGTATCGATTATCACGTCAAAGCGGTTTACGTACTGGGTTTTGTGATACTTGATTTCCTCACCCTTAAGAGCCTGGGTGAGCGTGGTTTTTCCTGCTTCGCTCCGACCTATAAGTATTATCTTTTTCACGTTCTTGACAGCTCACAGACTGTAAATCCAAGTCTTTCCCTTGCATAGTCGCTGATTGCCTTTAATGCTGACTCTACATCAGAGATAAGTCCTGTTATTATAAGCGTGCCTGAGAAACGGTCAACAAAGCTCAAATCTATATTTCCCGATTTTGTTGCAATGTCTGCCGCAATTATTGCGGTTTCGGCAGGACTAACTGTCAATATGCCGATTGCACTGCCTGAAAAGTCAAGTTCAGGGTTAAGACCGAGCTTTTGATACATTATTGGATCGGGACTTGCAATAACGTGTAAAAGAGTTATCTGCTTACCCGGGACAAGCTCCTGAATAATCCTAAGCTTACCCTCCTTATCCTGTACTAAATCCTTAAAATCCATTTTTCTTTTCTCCTTTATAAAAATGTCCAAAACGATAAAAATCCGAAACCTACGCTAAATATTATTAGGTATATAAACATACATACCCACGCAGACACAACAAAGCCTCTGTGGAGTGTCTTATGCCTGAGAGCATACATTGCGATTATGGCACCGATTGCACCTCCGAACCATATATTTGCCAAAAGCCGTTTTTCAGGAATTCGCTCCTCGCCTTTTTGTGCATACTCCTTGTCTTTTGCAAAAAGGCGGTATGATCTCACATTTGCAAGTATTATATACCCTAAAAAGCATATTAATATTATGGTGTTTATGGTTGAATTGCCGAAAAACTTCAGCATTGGCGGTAGACCAAGCTGTAATTGCGATACCCATTCATAAAATCCAATAAACGCGCCCTTTATGTTATCAATAATCCCTAAGAAAAACTCACGAAGTATTTCCTTTAATGCGAGCATTTCGGGAGTGTTTTCAAACTCCTGCATACTAATTCCTTATTCCTTGCCCATTGACAGCTTTGATGCACGGTCGCTTGTTATTAAGGCATCAATAACCTCGTCAAGCTCACCGTTTAAAAACTGTTCAAGCTTATAAATAGTAAGATTAATTCTATGGTCTGTTATACGGCTCTGTGGGAAATTATACGTTCTTATACGCTCACTTCTGTCGCCTGAGCCAACCTGGGATCTACGCTCGTTTGCAATCTCACGGTTTCGCTCCTCCTCCATTACCTCATATATTCTTGACCTGAGAATTTTCATAGCCTTTTCTTTAGTCTGAAGCTGTGATTTTTCGTCCTGACAGGATACTACAATACCTGTGGGGATATGGGTTATACGCACCGCAGAATCAGTAGTGTTTACGCACTGACCTCCGGGACCGCCTGCACGGAACACGTCTATTCTTAAGTCGTTGCGGTTGATCTCAAACTCAACCTCCTCAACCTCGGGAAGTACTGCAACAGTCACGGCAGAGGTGTGTATTCTGCCTCCTGATTCCGTTTCAGGCACTCGCTGGACACGGTGGACACCGCTTTCGTATTTCAGCCTTGAATATGCACCCTTACCCTCTATCAAAAAGGATATCTCTTTATACCCTCCAAGCTCCGTGGCATTTGAGCTTAGAATTTCAAGCTTCCAGCCCTGAGAGTCAGCATACATTGAATACATACGCATCAAGGTTCCTGCAAAAAGTGCAGCCTCCTCACCGCCTGTACCGCCGCGGATTTCCATAATAACATTCTTTTCATCATTAGGGTCCTTGGGGATAAGAAGGATTTTTATTTCCTCCTCGCTTTTTTTGGCGTTCTCCTCAGCCTCTTGCAGATCTGCCCTAAGCATTTCAAGAAGCTCTTTATCCTCCTCAAGCTCTATTAAGGCTTTATCCTCATCAATGGTGTTAAGGTACTCTTTATATTTGTTATATTCGTCAATTATAGGGGACAGCTCGCTATGCTCACGGCATAAATCCCGCCATCTGTCACGGTCGGCAATAACCTTACTGTCGGATATAAGCTCCGAAACGGTCAAAAACCGTTCATTTAGTGCTTCGAGCTTTTCTAACATCAATGTCTACCAGCCTTTCAAAAGTTATATACAGTATAATTTTACTCCATTTTTGTGCAAATGTCAAGATTGACACAGGAATTTTTACAATTTCTTGACAGTTCACAAAAAATTAATGAAAAATATATAGACAATACCTATTTTTTCTGTTATAATAAAATCGTTGATTTTTAGATTATATTAGCATAAGAAAGGACTGAAGTGACTTGACTGATAACAATAAGCTGTCAAAACTGCAATTAGCAATGATTACTGCTGCACTTGCAACAGGCTTTGTTTCTGTTACAACCACAGCATCAGCAGATGATGGCAACGTTTCGGAAAAGGATATGCTTAAACAGGCAGTTGCACTGTACGAAAAGCTTTCATCACAAGAGGTCAGTGTACCCAATTCATTGATTAACGACTGCGGTGATAAAACCCTTGGAAAAGCGGTGATGCTCGGATTTAAGAATGCAGACGAAATATCTAATGTATCAGATGCTATTGCAATCCGCAAGCAGGATGCACTTACAATCCTATATAAAACCATAATAAGTTACGATTATTCCTACGCACTCACATCAGAGGAAATAGACGAAATAATGAACACCTGCTATGACAATGGGTTAGTTCGTGAGGAAAACCGGGCGGCTTTTGCCTTTATGTTAAAGCACGGCGTAGTTGACAAACCCTTTGACACTGAGCCTGATAAGCTTATAACCTGGGAGAGCTGTCAGACGCTTGTAGACGTAATCTATGATATGTTTGTTCAGGACGTTTCATTTACAGTAGGCGATAATAAGGTCAAGATAGGTGCTAACAGTGAAAGTGTTATTGATGCTTTCGGAAAGCCTCAAAGAATTGACAAGAGCGACTACGATTTTGATTGGTACGTATATAACAGCGACCCGTCACAGCTTATGATGGTGGGCGTTAAGGCGA
>CAKSGP010000056.1 GCA_934454745.1 uncultured Clostridia bacterium | reverse complement strand
CAGTATTAATAGGCCCCGGACTTGGGCGGTCTTGTGATATTTTTGAGGTTGTAAAAAATGTACTTAAGAATTCAACGGTACCTGTTGTTGTAGATGCAGATGCAATATTTGCCGTTTCTCAGAATATTGATGTATTAAAAGAATGTACCTGTGATTTAATTTTCACTCCCCACGCAATGGAGATGTCCCGGCTTTGCGGACTTGATATAGGATATATTGAGGAGAACAGAATGCGTGTTTCCCGTGAGTTTTCCGAAGAGGCAGGGGCAGTGTTGCTATTAAAAGGGCACCATACTGTTGTAACAGCACCGAGCCTTGAGCAATATATTAATAGTACAGGGAATCCTGGGATGGCATCAGGCGGTTCGGGCGATGTTCTTGCAGGGATTATTGCAGCTCTTACTGCACGGGGTATAGATACAACATCTGCGGCGGCTTGCGGAGCATACATTCACGGCTTTGCAGGAGATATTGCAAAGGACCGTTACGGTGTTGAGTCTATGAGTGCAAGCAAAATCTTGGAATGTTTGCCTGATGCTTTTTGCCGAATATTACAAGTAGACAAATAATAAATTTTATGTTAGTATAGATACGAGGTTAATTGAGATGGAAAAAAGAACGTGGGCAGAAATCAATCTTGATGCACTTGCCAATAACATTCGCCAAATACGCAAAATAACAAACCCAAATGCACAGGTTATGGCGGTTGTTAAAGCGGATGCTTACGGACACGGCGTTGCAAGATGTGCAGAACTGCTTCTTAAAAACGGGGCAGACAGATTTGGTGTTGCTACCCTGAATGAAGCAATAGAATTAAGACGAATTTTTGATGAAGTTCCTATTCTTATACTTGGCTCAAGCTTTGAGAGTGAAACAGATGAACTTGTTAAAAATAATATAACACCCAATGTGTATATGCCAGAGTTTGCAAAAGCACTTTCTGATTCTGCATTAAAGCTTGGAAAATCAATTAAGGTGCATATTAAGCTTGATACAGGAATGTCACGTATAGGATTCCCTGTTACTGATGGGGATAACAGCGGTATAATTAATGAAATTATAGCAATAAGCAGATTGCCTATGCTTGAGATTGAGGGGATATTCTCACATTTTTCGACTTCTGATGAGCTTGATGAAGCTTATACTCATTTGCAGTTTAAGCGTTTTATGTCAGTATGTGATGAGTTGGAAAAGAGAGGACTTAAGATCCCTATAAAGCATATCTGCAATAGTGCAGGAATAATGATGTATCCCCAGTATCATCTTGATATGGTACGACCAGGTGTTATTCTCTATGGTATGTACCCGTCAGATGAGGTTGATAAAAAACTGATTGATTTAAAATACGTTATGTCTTTAAAATCAATAATAACATATGTAAAAGACGTAGAGCCAGGACGAGGCGTAGGCTACGGCAAGGAATACATAGCCGATGGTGCGGCAAAAATAGCCACAGTCCCCATCGGTTATGCAGACGGATATTTAAGAGCACTTGCAAAAAATGCAAAAATCGCAGTGGGCGAAAAATTATTTCCCATAGCCGGAAGAATATGTATGGACCAATGTATGATTGACGTCACAGGTGTTAATAATATTAACAGAGGTGACGAAGCCCTGATATTTGGTAATGGTGCCGTTACGGTAGATGATATTGCCAAATGGCTCGGGACAATCAATTACGAGGTTACTTGTATACTTGGACACAGAGTGCCGAGAGTCTATGTGCGAGGCGGAAAAACTGTGGAAGTTCTTGAATACCTTCTGTAAATATCGATGAAAGGAGCTGGAGGCTTTGTCACACACCGACAAGAATTGTAAGGATATTTTTGATGAATTAAAAAAAGGATATATAGAAATGTCCGAGCTTAATCTTGAAGAGGCAAATTTATGTTTAGAATCCGATAACGAAGCGTTGTGGATTTGCGAAGAAAAATTGACGGAGTGTGAATAAAGAGTGACAGTAAAAAGGGGAGATATTTATTATGCCGACCTTAGCCCGGTAGTTGGCAGTGAACAAGGCGGAATACGCCCTGTTTTAATTGTTCAGAACGACGTAGGGAACAAATACAGTCCTACTATTATCGCAGCGGCTATTACGAGCAAAATCAATAAGGCCAAAATGCCTACACATATTGAGCTGTCTGCAAATGAATACGGACTTAACAAGGATTCGGTAGTGTTACTTGAACAGATAAGAACAATTGATAAACAAAGGCTAAAAGAAAGAATCGGCAAGCTTGATGCGCCTATGATGACAAGAATTGACAAGGCGTTGTTTATAAGTTTTGGAATAAGTTTGTAGGGTTTACATACACAAAAGATAAAAAATGGGAGTTGAACAATCTTGTTCAACTCCCATTTTTTTATAGAAGCTTTTTTAGATACTTTCCTGTATAAGATTTTGGGACCCTTGCAACCTCTTCGGGTGTTCCGTAGGCGACAATTTCCCCGCCGCCGTCACCGCCCTCAGGACCTAAATCAATTATATAATCGGCAGTTTTAATAACATCAAGATTATGTTCTATAACGATAACCGTATTTCCGCCTTCTACAAGCTTATTAAGCACCTCTATGAGCTTTTTAACATCATGTGAATGAAGTCCTGTTGTAGGCTCGTCAAGGATATATACGGTTTTTCCTGTAGAGCGTTTTGAAAGCTCTGTTGCAAGCTTAACTCGCTGTGCCTCACCGCCTGAAAGGGTAGTGGAGCTTTGCCCAAGCTTTACATAGCCTAATCCAACTTCAGCAATGGTTTGAAGACGGCGTTGAAGCTTAGGTATGTTTTTAAAAAATTCAACAGCTTCATCTACCGTCATTTCAAGTACATCATAAATGGTTTTGCCCTTATATTTAACCTCAAGAGTTTCACGGTTATAGCGTTTGCCACGGCATACCTCACAGGGGACATATACATCGGATAAGAAATTCATTTCGATTTTTACGATACCGTCACCTGTACAAGCCTCACAGCGTCCACCCTTAACATTAAAGCTGAAACGGCTTGATTTATACCCTCTTACCTTTGCCTCGTTTGTTGATGCGAAAACCTCACGAATATCTGTAAAAAGATTTGTGTAGGTAGCGGGATTTGAACGTGGAGTTCTGCCAATAGGACTTTGGTTTATATCTATAACCTTATCAAGAACCTCTGTTCCAAGAACTTCTTTGTGCTTTCCCGGTTGTGTTCCGGCACCATTTAAGGTATGTGCAAGACTCTTGTATAAAATTTCGTTTACAAGGGAGCTTTTACCTGAGCCTGACACACCTGTAACACAGGTGAGAGTACCCACAGGGAATTTTACGTTAATATTTTTTAGATTGTTTTCCTTTGCACCTTTAACGGTAATCCAGCCATTTGGCTTTCTACGTTCTTTGGGGACAGATATTTCATATTCACCACTTAAATATTTACCTGTTATTGATTCAGGGCAGTTTGCAAGCTCCCTTGCTGTACCTTCGCCTACTATTTTACCGCCGTGAATCCCGGCACCCGGTCCCACATCAACTATATAATCAGCCGCAAACATTGTGTCTGTATCGTGTTCAACAACAATTACAGTATTTCCCAAATCACGTAGATTTTGGAGGGTTGTTATTAAACGGTCATTATCACGCTGATGAAGACCGATACTTGGTTCATCAAGAATGTAAAGTACACCTGTAAGACCTGAACCGATTTGCGTTGCAAGACGTATTCTCTGAGCTTCACCGCCTGAGAGGGTACCAGCAGAACGAGAAAGTGTAAGATAATCAAGACCAACGTTTAAAAGAAATTGCAGTCTTGATTTGATTTCTTTTATAATTTGATTGGCTATAATCATTTCACGCTCTGAAAATGTCAGAGAGTTAATAAATTCCATTTCGTCTTTTATAGACATTTGTGTAAATTCATATATATTTTTACCGCCAACCGTTACTGCGAGAATTTCGTCATTCAAACGTGCCCCGTGACATTTCGGACAAGTTATATCACTCATATATCGGCTGATGTCACTTCGGGCATATTCGGAGGAAGGCCTATCGTAACGCCTTTGCAGATTTGTTATAATTCCCTCAAAGGGCATCTCATAGGTACCTCTGCCATAAGCTCGGGAATAGTTCATTTTAAGTTTTTCGTCGCCTGTACCGTAAAGAACGGCATTTTTTGCCTCGTCGGGTATATCTTTATAGGGTGTAGATATATCAAATCCGTATTTATCGGCAATAGCAGTATATGCCATATATGCAATGCTTGAGGGATCCTCATAATTATTCCAGCCGCTGCAGCGGATTGCTCCTGAAATAAGACTTGCATTTTCGTCAACAACCACCAAATCAGGGTTGATTTTAATTAAAACACCTAATCCGTCACAGTTGGGACAGGCGCCGAATGGATTATTAAATGAAAATAATCTCGGCTCAAGCTCTGGCATACTGATCCCGCACTCGTCACAGGCATAGCTCTGTGAAAAACGCATACTTTCTCCGCCTACAACTTCAATTATAACCACGTCACCCGATAGTTTAAGTGCCGTTTCAATAGAATCACTTAAACGTGACTCTATATCATCTTTGATTATAAGTCTGTCAACAACAATTTCAATATTATGCTTAAAAGTCTTTTTAAGGGTGGGAGGTTCATTAACATCATACATTTCGCCGTCTACTTTTATACGCACATATCCGCTTTTTTTTGCGTTTTCAAAGATATTCTTATGCTCACCCTTTTTTGCCGTAACAACAGGTGCAAGGATTTGTATCCGTGAACGTTCCGGCAATTCCATAATTTTATCTGTAATCTGGTCGACAGTCTGCCGTTTAACCTCTTTTCCGCATTTAGGACAGTGGGGGATACCGATTCGTGCATAAAGCAGTCTTAAATAGTCATATATTTCTGTTACCGTGCCAACTGTTGAACGGGGATTTTTCGAGGTGGTTTTTTGGTCAATGCTTATAGCAGGAGATAATCCCTCAATATAGTCTACATCAGGCTTGTCCATTTGTCCTAAAAACATTCGGGCATAGGAAGAAAGGGATTCTACGTATCGTCTTTGTCCCTCGGCATATATAGTATCAAAAGCAAGTGAGCTTTTGCCTGAGCCTGAAAGACCTGTAAGAACAACAAGCTTTTCACGGGGGATATTAACCGAAACGTTTTTCAGGTTATGAACACGTGCACCCTGAATTTTAATTTCATTGTTTTTCATTTTATACCTCGTTTAGTTTATATAATATGTTCCTGTCTCGTTTTTTCTTGTAAGTGTTTCACGTTTGAATCCCAGCATACGTTCCTTGTCTGCTGACATTGCGGCCTCAAAAAGCATTTTAACAATATCGTCCTCAGCGTATAAAAGAGTCGCCGTGTTTGTGATTTCAACACGGTCATTTTCGTCAAAACTGCGAATGTCTATAATTTCAGCTGTAATTCCAAGATTAAAAAGCAATGCTTCCTCTGTTGCACGAAATTCCTCGTCAGAAATATTATTGTCTGCAAAACATATGAATTCCAACACCTCATCTGCATACATATAAAGAACAGGGGTTAATATTCTGTCAAGAATAATATTAACCGCTTCTTGGAGTGTATCATTATCAATCATTTTCAAGATATTCCTTTTCTATTCGTTTTATTTCATCCCTGTATTGTGCCGCCTTCTCAAATTCAAGATTTTCAGCGGCCGTAAGCATAATAGCCTCAAGCTCTGCAATTTGTGTGCGTATATCCGTTGTAGTTTTGCTCGTTTGGGGCTTTAAGGCTTCCATAGGCTCTAATATCTGCCTGATGTCTTTTTTAATAGTACGCGGAATTATGCCGTGTTTTTCATTATATTGTATTTGCAGATTACGGCGACGTTCAGTTTCGTCGATTGCACGTTGCATAGAGCCGGTTATATTGTCTGCGTACATAATTACGCGTCCCTGGGCATTTCTTGCTGCACGTCCGATTGTCTGGATAAGTGACATTTCACTACGCAGAAAACCTTCCTTGTCTGCATCAAGTATTGCAACCAGTGCAACCTCAGGAATATCAAGTCCTTCACGTAATAGGTTTATGCCTATAAGTACGTCATATACCCCTAATCTTAAATCCTTAATTATCTCGGTACGCTCAATTGTTTTTATTTCAGAATGCATATAGGTGACTTTAACACTTATTTCTTTTAGATAGGTTGTAAGATCCTCTGCCATTTTTTTGGTAAGGGTTGTGACGAGCGTACGCATACCCATTTGTGTAACTGCGTGTATTTGTGAAATCAAATCGTCAATCTGATGCTCAATAGGTTTTATTTCAATTTTCGGATCTACTAAGCCTGTTGGACGGATAATTTGTTCGGCAACAATAGTTGAATGTTCTTTTTCATATTCGCCCGGGGTTGCACTTGTGAATATAACATTTGCAAGCCTTTGTTCAAATTCGTCAAATTTTAATGGACGGTTGTCAAAAGCACTTGGCAGACGGAATCCGTATTTGACAAGGGTTTCTTTTCTTGCACGGTCGCCGTTATACATACCACGTACTTGGGGTAAAGTAACGTGAGATTCATCAATTATCATTAGATAGTCATCTGGGAAATAGTCAAGCAGGGTGTAGGGGGCAGACCCCTCACTTCGTCCGCTTATATGACGTGAATAGTTTTCAATACCTTGGCAGAAACCTATTTCCTGCATCATTTCAAGATCATACATTGTACGCTGTTCAATCCGCTGTGCCTCAATCAGCATATCACGCTCTTTGAAATATTTAACTCTTTCGTGCATTTCCTCCTCAATAGCCGCCATTGCAAGCATCATTTTATCTGAAGTTGTAACATAGTGTGATGCAGGCATAATAACAGCGTGGCGGTAAATTCCGATAACTTCGCCTGTAACAACATTTATTTCGCATATACGCTCTATTTCATCACCGAAAAATTCAACACGGATTGCATTTTCACCATTGTTTGAGGGGAAAATTTCTACAACATCGCCACGTACACGAAACTTGTTTCTGACAAAGTTAATATCATTTCTTTCGTATTGCATTTCAACAAGTTTTTTTAATATTTCGTCACGGTCACGTTCCATACCGACACGAAGTGAGAGCATCAGGTTTTTGTAATCCTCCGGGTCGCCCAGACCATAAATACAGGAAACACTTGATACTATAAGTACGTCTTTTCGCTCAAAAAGTGCAAAGGTAGCACTGTGACGAAGTTTATCAAGATTTTCATTTGTCATAGCGTCCTTTTCAATGTAAGTATCAGTTTGCGGAAGATATGCTTCAGGCTGATAATAATCATAGTAGCTGACAAAAAACTCAACGCAGTTATTCGGGAAAAACTCCTTAAATTCACTGCAAAGCTGTGCGGCAAGTGTCTTGTTGTGTGCAAGAACTATGGTAGGTTTGTTTGCGGCGACAATAATATTTGCCATTGTGAATGTTTTACCTGAACCTGTTACGCCTAAAAGTGTTTGAAATTTCTCGCCGCGGTTAAGTCCGTCTACAAGCTTTTCTATTGCCTGCGGCTGGTCGCCTGACGGCTTAAAAGGGGACACAAGCTCAAATTTATCCATTGCAAACACCTCCAAATAACACTTAATACTAATTTTAACAAAAATCTTTAAAAAATGCAATACATAATCTATAAAAATATTAATTGGATTGATTAAAAAATCTTGACAAATAAGGAATTGTATGCTATACTGTTAAAAGTTACGGAGAGGTGGCCGAGTGGTCGAAGGCGCAGCATTGGAAATGCTGTAACGGGGTAACTCGTTCGTGGGTTCGAATCCCATCCTCTCCTCCAAAGAAACAGAACGATTTAGATGACATTC
>CAKSGP010000055.1 GCA_934454745.1 uncultured Clostridia bacterium | reverse complement strand
GCTCTACTCCGTCAGCCTCTGCTATATGATTTATACGTTTATAATGGTTATACACCGCCACTGCAAGCATCTTTTTTGCCTGTTCCTGACCGATTATATAATCATCTAAGAACTCCTTGATTTCCTTCGGAGCAGGAGGCTTTGCAAGATAATCAAACTCCTGTTCCGTTGGCGTTTCTTCAAGAATATCATAACAGCGAGCAACGCACTCCATACAAATGCAGGCACCAACGCCCATTATAAGGGGACCTGCCTCAGATTCCTTCCGACCGCAAAAACCACAGAAATGCTCATTCATTTTATCGCTCATAGATACCTCACTAAAGTTATTTTCTTTCAGATTCTGACACTATAACCTCATCAACAAGACCGTACTCTTTCGCTTCAAGTGCGTCCATAAAATTATCACGCTCAGTATCCTCGCATATCTCTTCATATGTTTTACCTGTACGCTCTGAGAGTATTCGGTTCATTTTCTCCTTCGTTTTAACAAGATGGTCAGTATAAATCTTAATATCAGTTGTCTGACCACTAAGACCTCCGCCGGAAATAAGGGGCTGATGAATCATAATCTCACTGCTGGGCAAAGCGTATCTCTTGCCCTTTGCACCTGCGGCAAGCAAGAATGCACCCATTGATGCAGCCATACCAATACAGATTGTTGACACATCACACTTGATGTAATTCATAGTATCGTATATAGCCATACCTGCAGTTATAGAGCCTCCAGGGCTGTTAATATAAAGCTGTATATCCTTATCCGGATCCTTTGCCTCAAGATACAAGAGCTGTGCAACGATAAGCGATGCTGTTGTCTCATTAACGTCCTCGCCTAAAAATATAATTCTGTCCTCAAGCAAACGTGAATATATATCGTAGCTTCGTTCTCCTCTGTTATTCTGTTCGATTACATAAGGCATTGTCGCCATAGTGTATCCCTCCTGTTTTAGAAAATTTCTTAAATGACCATACACCTAAAATGCACGATTTTTAATTTATCAGGATGTAATTATTCAACCTCTGCGTTGTTTACAAGCATTTCAACAGTCTTTGTAAGTACCATATCCTTCTTGATATTTTCCATCTCAGGCTCTGATATAAGCTCTTTAAGCTTGTCAAGCTCCATATTGTACTTCTTAGCCATATCAACGAGATTAAGCTCAACCTCTTCAGGACTTACTTCAATGTTCTCTGCCTTTGAAATAGCATCGATTACAAGGCTTGCACTAACGTCTTTAACAGCCTGGTCACGGTACATTTCCTTCATCTGATCAAGTGTCTGACCTGTGTACTGCATATACATATCAAGGCTCATACCCTGGTATGAAAGTTTCTGTGCCATATCGTTTATCATATTCTCAACCTGAGAATCAACCATAGCATCAGGAATATCAAATTCAGCATTTTCTATTGCCTTTTCAATAACCTTGTTACGGATTTCACCCTCTGCCTTTTCCTTAGCTTTTTCCTCAAGCTTTGCTCTTACGTCTACCTTATAGTCTGCAAGTGTATCAAATTCACTTACCTCGCTTGCAAAATCATCATCAAGCTCAGGAAGCTCACGAACCTTTATCTCATTGACCTTTACCTTAAATACCGCCGGCTTACCCTTAAGCTCCTCTGCGTGATATTCCTCCGGGAATGTAACATTAACATCAACAAGATCATTAATATTAGCACCTACAAGCTGATCCTCAAATCCGGGGATAAAAGTATTTGAACCGATTTCAAGTTCATAGTTTTCGCCTTTACCACCTTCAAAAGGTACGTCATCAACAAAGCCTTCAAAGTCAATAACAGCAATATCACCATTTATAACCGCACGATCATCAACACTTATAAGTCTTGCGTTTCTCTCTCTTACTGTATTGATGTCATTGTCAACATCCTCGTCTGATACAGTATAGTCAACTTTTTCCACCTTTATACCCTTATATTCGCCAAGCTTAACATCAGGTTTTGTTGTACAAAGAGCTGTGAAGACAACAGGCTCGCCGTCTTTGATTTCCTCAACGTCAAACTCTGGACGTGCAACAACATCAAGTCCGCTTTCCTTTAGTGCTGTTTCGTATGCTTCAGGCAATACGTCATTTAAAGCATCATCATAAAATACTGCTTTAGTATAGTTCTTTATAACTATCGCCTTAGGTGCCTTACCCTTTCTGAAACCTGGAATATTGAACTTATTCTTATTCTTCTGATAAGCTCTGTCTATTGCCTTTTCAAATTCCTCTGCACTTACCTCAAAAGTAAGCTTGCTTAAATTTTTCTCTACTTCTTCACACTTAAATGCCATGTGATTAGTCCTCCTTTTGTTTTGTGCGACAATTCCGCATTATTAAAATCTTACTAATTATAACACATTAATAAAAAAAAAGCAATTGATTTTACAAAATTTTTATCAAATTACTAACTTTAATTTAAAAATGTACATTAAATAGTACAAAACCGCAAAAAGCTGAACAGAAAATCCAATCAAACCCAAAAGAAACTGCTGCAAAACGCAACAGTTTCTTTACATTTTTTCTTAATTAAACTTAATCGCTTCGTTAAAATTGTACTGTTTCTTGATTTTATTCGCAGTACTCTGCTGAGTCATAAATGTGCTAACACCTTCACCATACGGAAGTGATAAAGGGTTAGTAGCCTCCGAAGCAGATATGGTTTCTGCTGAGAACATCGAAACTTCAAATTTGGGCTCTATGTATTTTTTCATTATTCATTCGCCCCCTCATTCGATGTAGTTGTAGTTTCAGTACCTAAATACAAGTTAATACCTTTACTCTCCTCAGGAATATTGTAGATTTCTATGCCGTATGCTATAGGACTTTCACCCGACACAACAGTTGTCGTATCACTAATAGTAACGGAGCCGAGATATGTTGTTCCATTTTCTGCTACAATATGTGCTTTGTTAAACGCAGTGCCATTGGATAAATATACAAATCCCTTTTTGTATAATGTACCGTCTTCTTCCTGGAGAGCAGGTTCATCTGCTACTTTCATCTTATTTGCGGTATCAACTGTCGCTTCGTGTGAAACACCTTTATTATCTGTACCTGACACATTACGTCTTCCAACCGTAAATGTTACTTCTTTACTACCTATAATGTCGCTACCGAAAATTGCTGTGTATGTGCCTTCTGCGACTGTGCTACCCCTAAGCATAAATCTCATAGCCTCGCCAAAAGTTGTCTCGGCTTCATCAATATATACAATTTCACTATCGCTATTTTTGATAAGTACGGTCTGATACTCATTAATACGGGAATTGCTCTCAGTAAAATGTGTCGAGTTATCAAATCCTGTATAAGCATCCACCGATGTAGCTTCTGCAACATCCGCCGCAGATGCAACCGTCCCCAATGCTAAAGTTGTCGCTGCAAGCAACCCAATCGCAAGCTTTTTCATCGTCATACCTCCATTTACAGTTATATCAAAATATAAAATATCTGTGTCTACCATATATTACTATCAGTATAACATACTTTTCAAATATTTGCAATAGTTTTTTTAAAATTTTTTCTATTTTTCTAAATATTATTTTCCAGCTAAAAATTCATTGATTTTCTTTATAAGAGGTTCGGTTTTGATTCCGTGAACGGCACACGCCTCCTCGATTGATTCCCCCTGAGATGCAGGGCATCCTACACAGTGCATTCCTGATGCCATAAGAATTTCTGCAATCCCCATATCCATCATAAGAGCCTCGCCTATAAGTGTATCCTTTGTTACTGTTTTAGCCATTTTATTTTTCTCCTTTCATATTAAAACAAGCTACGAATTCATCGCCTGTTATTGTTTCTTTTTCTAAAAGCAGTTTGGCTGTTCTTTCCAGAGCATCACGGTTCCCCCTAATTATTTTTTCCGTTTTTTCATACTGCTTTGTAATAATATTCTTGATTTCCTCATCAATTTCTGACGCTTTGTTTTCCGAATAGGACTTTGTATGTCCGTAATCACGGCCTAAGAAAACCTCGCCACCGCTATCATAAGATACAGGTCCGATTTTGTCACTCATACCGTATTTAAGCACCATATCGCGTGCAAGTGATGTTGCACGTTCAATATCATTTGAAGCACCTGTGCTTATATCATCAAGCATAACAGCTTCTGCAACACGGCCGCCGAGCATTACTATTATTTTGTTCATCATTTCATTTTTTGATGCATACATTCTGTTATCTGATTCAGGCTGATACATCGTAAAGCCTCCGGCTCTTCCCCTGGGGATTATTGAAACTGTTGTAACACTTTGTGTATCATCTACAATATGTGCCGCAACGGCATGACCTGCCTCATGATATGCCGTAAGCTTCTTTTCTGCATCAGAAAGAACACGTGAACGTTTTTCGCTGCCCATCATAACCTTAAGATTGGCATTTTCTATATCCTCATTTGTGATTTCCTCACGATCATTCTTTGCCGCAACTATTGCCGCCTCATTTAAGAGGTTTGAAAGCTCTGCGCCGGAATATCCTGTTGTAAGCTTTGCAATTTTTACAAGATCCACATCATCAGCTAAAGGCTTATCCTTTGCGTGAACCTTTAAAACTGCTTCTCTGCCTTTTACGTCAGGATAATCCACAACTATCTGTCTGTCAAATCTGCCCGGGCGCAACAATGCTTTATCAAGTATATCAGGTCGGTTTGTAGCGGCAATTATTATAACGCCGTCATTTTCCTCAAAACCATCCATTTCGACAAGTAGCTGATTAAGAGTCTGCTCACGTTCATCGTGACCGCCCCCCATACCGGCACCTCGTTTTCTGCCCACAGCATCAATCTCGTCTATAAATACTATGCAAGGCTTTTCTTTTTTCGCCTGTTCAAACAAATCACGTACACGTGATGCTCCCACACCCACATACAATTCAACAAAGTCCGAGCCGCTTATGGAGAAAAACGGCACACCTGCCTCACCAGCAACTGCTTTTGCAAGCAAGGTTTTCCCGTTTCCGGGTGAACCCACAAGAAGTATGCCCCGCGGTATTTTCGCCCCAAGCTTTGTGTATTTTTCAGGATCCTTTAAGAAATCAACCACTTCTTCAAGTTCGGCCTTTTCCTCGTCTGCTCCTGCCACGTTGTCAAAGGTTGTTTTCACTTTGTCCCCTGCAAGCCTTGCCCGGCTCTTGGTAAATTTTCCCCCTGCGCCTTTTTTTGTAAATGAAGAAAGCAAAATTACTATCATTATTACAAAAAGAATAATTTCAAAAGAGCCAAACAGCGAAAATCTCGGTTCGTTATAGGTTACCTTAATGCCGCCTACCTCCTGCTGTTCAAGCAGTTCCTCGCCTATATCCCTGTGAAACTGTTCACTGCCGGGTATCTCGGCAACACATAAAGATTCTGCACCGTTTGAATTATCACGGCGTTTTACCTTTGCTGTACTGCCTGAAATCTCAATTTCCGATACCTGCTCGGTCTTAATTATATAAATAAGCTCCGAATAGGGAATTTCAACCGGCTTATCCGAATATTTATTATAGAGCGTGAACATCGCTGTAAACATTGCACAAATAACAATCCATACACCAATATTCTTTGCCATTTTTTTCATTAAAGCACCTCTTTATACCTGTTTTCAGACTTACTTTCACACAACGATCATTGTATCATAGTATTCGTATTTTGTCAATATAATTACACATACTTTTGGTTGTGCAAACATCATACTATTTTAATTTTTATACCTTTTTTCCTGAACTTAAATCTTTCATCACGTCTATATCCTATAACCCAGGCAATATCTCCGCCTATACGCACAATGCCTATACGGCTTCTTTCGCCTCTTGGGATTTTCTCATTTATCATATAGTCCTTTAAAGTTTTCGTTCCTCGCATACCTGACGGAATAAATTTATCGCCCTTGCGCCTGTTTGTAACAGTTATTTTATCAATACTGTCATCTGTTTCAAAATATTGTGCCTCGTCATCATCTCTCTCGTTGGCATAACTGACAGACACCGTATAGTCAAGCTGGGGAATAAAACACTCCTCTCCTACTTTAATAGTGTAGGAAAATTCGGGGCATTCGTCCTTTATACGACCGATAATCAGCTTCCCGTATTCACATCTTGCACTTACATTTTTTGCAATATCACAGGAAAGTCCTGTTTTGTCTTTAAGAACAAGGTCATACACTGCCTCTACTCTTTGCGCGGATACATCTGCCACACCGCACGCTCTGTCAATCATCATACGGATTACACGACGACCCAATGCTTTATGCAAAGATGCAAGTTCTTTTATATCCGCACTCCCCTCCGATACAATACGCTTATACTCATTTTCTGCGGAAATCGACAAAAAATCCTCATCATCTCTTATTATGATTGCATTTTGCGTAACGGTATCAACAAAATTAGGATTAAGCATTTCCTCAATCTCCGGAATAAGCCGATTACGTATTTTATTACGTGTATATATCGTATCAAGATTAGTTTCGTCAGTAACGAAATCAAGACCGTTATCACAGCAGTATTTTTCAATATCACAACGTGATACATCAAGAAGCGGACGAATATACTTATCGCGTCTATACGGAATACCGCATAAACCGCCCGTTCCACTGCCACGTATAAAATTCATAAGCAGCGTTTCTGCATTATCGTTTTTGTGGTGTGCCGTTGCAGTATATTCTATATTATACTCCTCCATTAGCTCTCTGAAGAAGTCATATCTCACACATCTCCCTGCAAGCTCCTCGCTGATACCAAGCCTTTTTGAATATGCCTTAACATCTGCGTGTTTTACAAAAAATCTTATTCCAAGCTTATTGCATAGATTTTGTGAAAATTTCTCATCACGTATTGCCGTCTCTCCCCGCAAGCCGTGATTTATATGTGCCCCGTACACGCAAAATCCGTATTCTTTTGCTAAGCTGTGCATAATATGCAGCAGTGCTACACTGTCAACTCCTCCCGAAAGTCCCACAAGCACAGACCGTCGAGGGAACATATTATGCTGACACATAGTATTTTTAACTTTACTTATCATAAGGACTCCTACTTTAAGAGGAGGCACTACGCCTCCTCACTGACTCTGAACTCCACCGTCTGGAACTTAGTATACTCACCCTTAAAGCCTAAGGGGAATGTATCAACGTCACCGCTTCTGTTCTTAGCGATAATACATTCTGCAAGCTCCTTTTCTTCAGGATTTTTACTGTAATAATAATTACGGAACAAAAACATAACCATATCTGCATCCTGCTCAATAGCACCCGATTCACGCAAATCTGAAAGGATAGGTTTTTTACCCTTCTGACTTTCACTCTCTCGCTTTAACTGCGATAGTGCAATAACTGGTACATCAAGCTCCTTTGCAAGAACCTTAAGGGAACGTGAAATTTCTGAAATCTCCTGCTGACGGTTATCACTTCTGCCGCTTCCCTGCATAAGCTGAAGATAGTCAATAACAACAAGCTCAAGATTTTTCATCTGCTTGAGCCGTCTGCACTTTGCACGTATCTGTGACACCGTAATAGATGCTGAATCATCTATATAAATTGGTGCTTTTGCAATTGTATCTGCTACATCGCAGATTTTCTCCCAGTCGTCAGGCTCCATTGTACCTGTACGTATTCTGCCGTTATTTACTAATGCCTGAGAGCAAAGAATTCTGTTAACTATCTGCTCTCGCGGCATTTCAAGGTTAAATATGGCAACGGTTCTGCCAAGATTTATACTTACATACTCTGCAATATTTACAGCAAAGGCAGATTTACCCATACCCGGGCGTCCTGCAATTATTATAAGCTCACCACCGTGGAAACCGCCTGTACGCTTATTAAGCTCCTCAAAGCCTGTGGGAATACCTGTTATTCCGCCTATGTTT
>CAKSGP010000054.1 GCA_934454745.1 uncultured Clostridia bacterium | reverse complement strand
CTTGCCGTTATAAAGCGAATACAGACTCCGTACGCCGTTTGGTGAGAGATTTGGCATTACAACATTTGCACCTGCTAATATTCCTCTCTCCCGTCCGTCAGGCACGATTGAGGCAAGGGCAGTGGTAGAGGGGATAAGGGAATAGGGGAACATTAAACGCAGTATAGCAATAAGATTAAGACACCTAAGGACAGAGCCTTTTTCCTTATTCGCAAATGGCGTATCGCAATGGGGGATAAATGGACCTATCCCAATCATATCAGGCTGGAGCTTCTCTAAAAATCCTAAATCCTCAACAATGGTTTCTAAGGTCTGGTATGGACTGCCTACCATAAAACCTGAGCCAACCTGAAAACCGAGCTCCTTTAAATTCCAAAGACACTCCTTACGTACTGAAAGACTCATGGATGTTGGATGCAGTTTTTTGTAATGTTCATCATTTGCCGTTTCGTGACGCAAAAGATATCTGTCAGCACCTGCATTTTTATATGCACGGTATGTATCTTTACTCTTTTCTCCTATCGAAAGTGTTACGGCACAATCAGGGTATTTACTCTTTATAGAAAAAACTATTTGGCATATTTCCTTGTCCGAATAGTGCAAATCCTCTCCGCCTTGAAGAACAAAGGTGCGAAATCCCAGCTTGTATCCTGCCTCTGCACAATCTAAAATTTCAGGTTCTGTCAGTCTGTATCTCTTAAGATGTGAATTGTCACGTCTTATACCACAGTAGAAACAGTTGTTTTTGCAGTAATTTGAAATCTCAATAAGTCCTCTGATATAAACGGAATTTCCGTAATATTCTTTTTGACGTTCTACGGCACGGAAAAACAGATAGTCGGTATCACTACATTCTATTATGCTCATTAAATCCGGGCCCTTAAGAGTTCTGTTGCTGTAAAGCTCATCAATTATTGCCTTCATTTTTACCTCACTGATAAAATAATGCTCCCTAATACAAGGGCTGTAAAAAAAGTCGAATAGTGCAGGGGGTGCTATAAAAATATATGCAGGACGGAGGGCAACCGCCGAGCAACAAGGCTGCGAGGGGGACCTGTGGCTATACGTGTGTATGCCACTGGCGGTTTTTGTTCGTAACATATAGCAAATTAAAATGGGATTTTCAATTTTTTGATTGAAAATCCCTTCGATTTTCTAAAATATTGCAGTGTGCAAATTCGAAAAATAACGCTTTGTAATGCTTTATGTGTTCTGCGCTGCTTTTTATACACCCGCTCAATTTGTTATGATAGGAGATTTATTATCTCGAGTATTACTACGATTGCCGATATTATACTTAAAATAGTTACACCGGCAGTCATTTTCTTTTTTAGATTCATAAATGCCACTTCAAGATCGCCAAGGACATTTTTCGTATTGATTTGTGAGTTTTTCAAATCAAAAATGCTGTCATTTATCTTATTTACACCTGATATTGACGATGAAATACTGTTAAGCTTTTTATTAATATCAATAATAGCCGATTCAAGATTATCGGAAAGCTCCGTGATTGATGCACTTATCTTTTCTGATTCCGCTGAAGCTTTGTCTACGCTTTGGGCAAGGCTTGATATATCGTTATTGATTTTAGAAATCTCATTTTTATATTGAGCTGATAGATTTGAAATATCAGCATCAATATCGGAAATGGATTCATCAATTCCTTTTTCAAGGGCTGTAAAGCTGCTTTCAATAAACTCGCTTACGTCAGAGGCACTCGTGTCGCCCTCATTATTTTTGATAATGTCAGACAGCTTATCCTCGATTTCGTCTTTGTGCTTTCTGAAGCGGGTAAGAGCATCTTTTTTATCAAATCTTTGGGTATTGCCCATTAAATCATCAAAATCGTCAACATCATCATAAGCAACTGGGTTATTTTTCAATTCGATTACTTCGTCCTCATTTGTTCGTGCGAATGTTTCTTCAACCTTATCACTTACTATTTTTATTGTGTTTTTTGCGGCTTTTTTTATCTTATCTAAATCCATTTTACTTCCTCGTTATTCACCTTTTTCGGGTGTAATTGTTATTACGTCATCCTCATCGCTTTCAACGTCATCGACTTTGACATCATCGAAAGATGTAAGTTTAGCACCGCACTTTGAGCAATATTTTGATGAAGTTGGATTGAGGGTATCACAGTTTTCGCAATGTAAAATATTTTTTAACTCTGCTTTCTTTGCCTGTAACACTTCTATATCCTGCATAAGTGCGTTTATATGTTCAAATTCAACAGTAAATTCTGAATCAGTATAATCGTCATCAAGATATTTTTCGTAGATAGTTTTACCGATTTGCTCGTATATATCCTTAATTTTATTATTTGCCTCGTTTATTGAATATGAAAGCTTTGTACTCGTAATAGCGTTTGAAGTACGTTTTGCAACTTCTTTTGCAAGTTTGCCTGCTACATCTTTTGTCTTTGACGCACCGTCTTTAATTTTATCAAACAATTCTTCCATAGTTTTATCCTCCTGATAATTATATATAGTTATTCTATCATAAAAACAAGTGATTTGCCATAGTTTTTCAATAAATCTACAAAAATTCTTGCAGGTTATACAAAATCGGCAATATATTTTTATTGAAATTTAAAGTGATACAAAAAAGACAGAGCGATTGCCCTGCCTTTTTGTAAATAATCTATTATTTATTTGTAAAACGGACCGTAAGTGTAGCACGCTCTGTAATCCTGACCTTCTTTATCCATACCAAAAGCATTCCAGCAAGCAGGTCTGAATATCTCCTCCTCAGGAACATTGTGCATACATACAGGAATTCTAAGCATAGAACACATTGTGATAAGGTCTGCACCAATGTGACCATAGCTTATAGCACCATGGTTTGCGCCCCAGTTATTCATAACATCATATGCAGTCTTAAAAGCACCCTCGCCTGTACATCTGGGAGTAAACCAAGTACAAGGCCAAGTCGGGTTAGTTCTCTCCATAAGAGTATCTGAAACCTCATCAGGCAGATTAACTGTCCAACCCTCAGCTATCTGCATAACGGGGCCAAGTCCCTTAACAAGATTAAGTCTTATCATTGTAACAGGCATTTCTGCACGTGTTGTATAATGGCTTGAGAAACCGCCGCCGCGGAAGTTATCAAATCCTGCTTCGCACCAAACGGTAGCATCAGTCATCTTCTTGATATCCTCGTCTGTAACTTCCCACCACTTTTTCATAACAGCATTGCCGTTTTCATCTCTGCACTCACCGCAAGCGTCAAGACAAGCAGCACCTGAGTTAAGAAGGTGGATAATACCGCCGTTTTCTTTCGCCTTACCCTCAAAATCATAGCCTGTAACACGCTTTGTTGCCTCTGGTGACCAAAATGTACGAACATCTGCGAAAATCTGTGCACGATGTGTCAGTAGTCGCATAAACAACATACTAATACCGTTTAATACGTCATTTTCTGTTGCAAGAGTATATGGCTCACGAGCGCCGTTATGGTCAAAGGTTGAGCTTAAAAGTGCCTCAGGGTAGTCGCAGTTGGGCCAGTGGTCTGTCCACTGTCTTTGTCCCTGGAAACCGCCTGCTATTGCATTATGACCAAGCATTTCCTCCTCAAAGCCTTTAGGAAGCTTATCATTCCCTACCATAAGGTCCTTGATTATGCAATACATTTTAACAGTGAATTCCCACTGTTTTTCTTTCTCCTCATCGCTGAACTTAACGAAATCAGGGTTATCATCACGGCCCATCTTGCAGTGTTCCTTTGTCCAAGCAAGCGCTTTCTGATATTCCTCCTCGTCATAGATTCCTTCTTCCATTCGACGTAGAATTTCAACTTCGTCAACTGATTCAACACGCATACCAAGGTATGATTCCATAAAGTCGTGATTGATAATTGAACCTGCAATACCCATACACTGTGAACCAATCTGAAGATATGACTTGCCTCTCATTGTAGCAACAGCAACTGCTGCACGTCCGAAACGGAGAAGCTTTTCCTTAACGTCTTCAGGAATTTCTGAAACCTGATCACGGTCTTGAACCTCATGACCATAAATACCGAAAGCTGGAAGTCCCTTCTGTGCGTGGCCTGCCAAAACTGCTGCAAGATAAACTGCACCGGGTCTTTCTGTGCCGTTAAAGCCCCATACACCCTTAATTGTGTGGGGATCCATATCCATTGTTTCTGAACCGTAGCACCAACATGGAGTAACAGAAAGAGTTATGCTAACGCCCTCTTTCTTGAACTTATCAGCACATGCTGCAGCTTCGGGAACGCGTCCGATACTTGAATCAGCAATAACTACCTTTACCGGATCACCGTTTGAATAATAAAGATTATCCTCGAATAGTTTTTTAGCCGCCAATGCCAAAGCCATAGTCTGATCCTCAAGACTTTCACGGAGCTTCATAGGTCCGCGGCGTGCATCAATAATCGGACGAATACCGATAACCGGATAATCACCTGCATATCTTTTTTCTGCCATAATAATAGCCTCCTTTACTTTTTTTAGTATATTATAATTATATACTTGAAATTGTTATATTACTTGTGTTATAATAGAAAAAAATATAATAATATTCAGGTTGGTAACTTTATATGAGCTATAACGAATTATTACAGAGGGGAACGGTGGATTTCCCCATAGAATTATATGAAACAAATGAGCATCATCCAAGGTATGAGATGGTGTCGCATTGGCATACAGAGATGGAAATAATAAGAATTGTTAAGGGCGAGCTGAATGTCAGATTAAATAATAATACGTATTATGCAAGGGAAAACGATATTATTTTTGTAAATCCCGAAATAATACATTCGGCAATGCCTAAAAACTGCATATACGAATGTATTGTTTTTGATGCAACAAAGCTTTTGGCATCATTTGAAGGATGTAAATATTTTTTTGAGGGACTGCTTAACGGTGAGTACTGTATAAAAGAGTACATTCCCGGCGGAGGAACGCAATTGCACGATTTGATTTATAGTGTATTTAATTTGATGAAAAATAAATCCTCAGGTTATAAATTCAAGGTGATAGGGGAGATATATAAAATGTTCGGTGAAATCATTGACTGCCATTTCTATAAACATATAAGCGGGTTATCTCAGATAGCGGCGAATAAAAACGTTTTAAAACTTAAAAATGTACTGTCATTTATGCGTGATAACTATGATAAGCAGATAACCCTTTCCGATATGGCTAACGCAACGGATATGTCCTTAAAATACTTCTGTTATTTCTTTAAAGAAATGACACGGAAAACTCCGGTGGAATATCTAAATACATATAGAATTGAAAAAGCGGCACGAAAGCTTATTGCTACTGATAAAAGTGTTACAGATATAGCCTTTGAGTCCGGATTTAATGATTTGAGTTATTTTATAAAGACCTTTAAAGCCTATAAAGGTGTGACCCCTGCAAAGTTCCGAAAAGACGAAATTATTGTGTAAATATAACAAAATCCTCCTGTTATTTGGTATAAAATAACGAATAAAATCTTGTTTATACGTGGTTTTTTGTGGTAAGTATATAGTAGATTATTAGAGTTATAAGGCTCTTAAAAGGAGGATGAGAGATATGGATAGCATACGAAACATTGTCGTGATGGGACACGGAAAGTGCGGAAAAACAACTCTTACAGAGGCAATGCTCTTTAACGCAGGTGAAATAAAGAGATTAGGTTCCGTTGCAGAAGGCACGACAGTTTCCGATTACGACAATGAAGAGATAAAAAGACAGTGTTCTATTAACACAACACTTCAGACTGTTAACTGGAAAGACCTGAAATATAATGTGATAGATACTCCGGGATTTTTCGATTATGCAGGTGATGTTAAAGCAGGAGTAAGAGCAGCAGATTCGGCTTTGGTTGTTTTAAGCGGTAGAAGCGGTGTATCAGTCGGTACAGAGCAAGTATTCGGATATGCAAAGAACAAGGATATTCCTATAATGTTCTTTGTAAATAAAATAGATGATAACCGTGCAAGCTATGAAAAAACCCTTGAAGAGATGAAAGAGAAATTCGGCAAGGCTGTAACTCCCTTTGTATATCCTATAAGAGAAGGCGACGAATTTAAAGGCTTTGTAGATATTGTAGATATGACTGCACGTCGTTATGAAGGTGCAGAAAGAGTTGATATTCCCGTTCCTGAGGGTATGGCAGAAATCGTAGCACCTTTAAGAGATATGATTATGGAGGCTATTGCAAGTACTGATGAAGAATTAATGGTAAAATACTTTAATGAAGAAGAATTTACCTTTGATGAAATCAAGCAGGCTATACGAAAGGGTGTAAAGGATGGTACAATATATCCTGTATACTGCGGAAGCGGTCAGGATAATATTGGCATACGTTCACTTATGGACGGTATCGGAAAATATCTTCCTGCTCCCTCTGAAATAAAAGAGGTTGGACGAAAGGCAGACACGGCAGAGCCGATTGAGCTTGTACAGTCAGAAACGGAAACAACATCAGCGGTGGTATTTAAGACAATAGCTGACCCGTATGTTGGTAAAATGTCAATTTTCAGAGTGTATTCAGGAGAAATAAAATCAGATGCTTCATATTTTAACCCCAATAAGGGCGAAAATGAAAAAATAGGAAAGCTTTTCACATTGTGCGGAAAGAAACAGACCGAAGTGAAATCGGTAAAAGCCGGAGATATAGGCTGTGTTGCAAAGCTTGAATATACAACAACAGGCGATACACTGTGTGATAAGAATAAGAATATAATACTTACGGGTATAGAATTCCCACCACCGGTACTTTCAATGGCAGTAACTCCTGAAGCAAAAGGTGATGAGGAAAAGATTGTAAGCGGTCTTACAAAGCTTATGGACGAGGATCCTACATTTACCGTAACAAACAATCCCGAAACAAAACAGACGCTTATAAACGGTCAGGGTGAACAGCATATTGACGTTATAGTGAGCAAACTGAAAAATAAATACGGTGTAAACGTTATTCTTGAAGAACCGATAACACCATATAGAGAAACAATCACAAAGACAGCAACTGTTGAAGGAAAGCATAAGAAGCAGTCAGGCGGTCATGGTCAATACGGTCACGTCAAGATTGAATTCTCACCCGGTGTAACGGAGGAGCTTCTGTTTGAAGAAAAGGTATTCGGCGGAAGTGTACCGAAAAACTACTTCCCGGCAATTGAAAAGGGATTAGTTGAGAGTGCACAAAAAGGTGTACTTGCAGGATATCCCGTAGTTAATTTGAAGGCTGTGTTGCTTGACGGTTCATATCATCCAGTAGATTCGTCGGAAATGGCATTTAAAACTGCGGCATCACTTGCATATAAAGAAGGATTAAAGCAGGCGGGTCCGGTAATCCTTGAACCTATTGGATACTTAAAGAGCTATGTGCCGGAAAATATAATGGGTGATATTATTGGCGATATTAATAAGCGTCGCGGCAGAATTATTGGAATGGGCGAAAGCGACAGACAGGGACTAAACCTTGTTGAGGCAGAGGTTCCGATGTCTGAGATGCATAAGTATGCCACAGACCTACGTGCAATGAGTGGCGGCAGAGGTACATTCTCATTCGAATTTGTAAGATATGAGAAAGCACCTATGGAGGTTGCCAATAAGATTATCGCATCAACTAATGTATGAGCTTTATAATCTAAAGTATAAACTAAAAAATCACCGTTTACCGAATTTAATCGGTAAGCGGCGGTTTTTTTAGTGACGTTTTATAAAAGCCGTTATAACAAGTATTATAACACCTAAGAGAACTATCGTGCCTCCGGGGCGAAGGTTAAGGTAAAAGGAAAGAAATAGTCCTATAAGTGTTATAAGTTCTGAAAAAATAACAGAAAGCCATAAAGTTTGTTTATAGCTTTTTGAAATAAGCATTGCAGACGCTGCCGGGATAACAAGTAGTGAGGAAATCATCAATGCACCTACTA
>CAKSGP010000053.1 GCA_934454745.1 uncultured Clostridia bacterium | reverse complement strand
CGGTAGGGTAGAGCAATACGGTGAAGATAAAGAAGGTTACGTCCTAAACCGACCTAACTTCACTAATTGTTATGCAACAAACATATCTGCAGGTACAGGCAATGCCGGACAATTGTATCCTTTTGGATATTTGGGATATAAAGACTACTATGAAGCCAAATGGAACCAGATCATAAAAAATTGTTATGCAACAGATACAATAACACCTTCTGCCTCCGATTGGGAGACACTAGACGTTCTTCGAGGTATGAGTACAGTAAATAAAGCAGTAACGAGCACAAAGCCTCAAATCGTTGCAGCTCTCGGAAGTGTTTCAGGTGTATATAAGGTTGACAGTCATATAAATAATGGTTATCCATCATTCAAAAGAGAGATTGCTGTGGTTAACGATACCAAGCCATACCTTGTATCGTCAGTAGATCCTGGTCCCGGTATAACCCATATTGTTTCCGGAACCGATGAAAATGGTAAAACTCTATATACAAAGGGCCGTGATTATGAAATCAAGGTAAAACTTGAAGCAACAGAGGCAGATGCTAATGCTAAGGTTTATGTTGCAACCTATGATGGGCTTGGCAGACTTTTAGATGCGTATAAGGGCGATGCTGATTTAAATACTGAAATTGCAACAGGTATACTAAGTGAAGGTGTTTCCACAGTTAAGGTGTTTGTATGGGACGAAAATAATACACCTATTGCAAGGTCGTATATTGGCGCAAGTTGCCTTAACAAACAGCTTGATCAATATGTTGAAAATGGTGCTGAAAAAGGCGAATATACACCGAAAAAACGTCTTGTAATGATGGGCGACTCCATAATGGACAGCGTAGTTAATGGAACTATTTATAGCTGGAACAGAACCGGTTGGGAGCAATATATGCCTGAAATGCTAAATGACGATATTGATGTCGTAAAGCACGGTCACGGTGGTTGGTCGATAGGTCAGTTTATGAAAGGTGATAATACAGGTCATTACTGCGGTTGTAACTGGGAGTCAATTAAAAGAGAACTCAGAGGCGGCGATTATATACTTGTTGTCCTTGGTATAAACGATTCATCACGTATAGCAGCGTATGAAAAAGCAAAAGCAGAAGCTGAAGCGGCGGGAGAAGAGTTTGTTGATACAGTCTATGATCCAAATGTTCCAGATAAGGTTTGGTTCTCACAGGAAGGGTTTGTGGAAATGTATAAGAAGCTTATCCGCGAAGCAAAAGCGATGGGAGTAACTGTAATCCTTGGAACTCCTTCACCGGGTGCTTCAGATAGTAAATATTATGCCAATTATCTCTATCCTAGGACAAAGCCGTATATAGAACAGATTGCAAGTGAAACAGGCACTCCGCTTGTTAATCTTACAGAATTGTTCTGTAATGCATTGAACGGATATGTGGAAAATGGTACATACAATTATGCGGATTTCATAATTCAGAAGGATAGTAATGGTAATGTTATAGCCCCTGGATTGATCTTTGTTGATGGTGTTCACTTGACAGATTTCGGTGCAAGATTGATTACTACACTTGTAACAAATGAACTAAAGAAGATGAATACAGGTCTTGAAGCATACATTAAACCGAACTACACGGTAATGCCTAATCCTTTACCGACACTTGACTAATATAAAAATACCCAAAGCAGCTCATCTGCTTTGGGATTTTTTTGTGACGGGGGAAAATAAAAGCCACAGAGAAAGACTCTCTATGGTTTTTATGGTTATTTTTGAATGTTTTCGTATGTAACAAAGCTAAATGTTAAACCCTTTTCCGAAAGTTCCTCGCTTGTGTCTGTAATTTCCCAGTCGGGGTGCAAGTCAAGATCTTGCATAAATGCGTCAGCATCATCTACTGATGCATCAACCTTTGTGACAAATGCCTTTTTGCAGTAGGGTAAAAGATCACGGTACAGGGATTCTCCGCCGATAACGTATACATCCTCTGTGTCGGGGTTATCCTCTGTAAAATCCGATATACTGTTATAAACCTCAACACCATCAGGGTAGTAGTCCTTATTTCGTGTAAGAACAATATTTTTTCTGTTAGGCAACGGCTTCCCTCCGGGAAGTGACTCAAGTGTCTTTCTGCCCATTACTATTGTCTTGCCCGTTGTATGAGCTTTAAAAAACTTCATATCCTGTGACAGGTGGAACAGCAAGGAATTATCCTTGCCGATCGCCCAGTTTTTTGATACATTTACAATTAAGTTCATAAATCAATCCTCGTCTAATACATTTGCTTTTCGTGCAACATCTAAAAATGCATCAATATCACGGCTTGCAATATCCTCTGAAACATCATATTCCCTAAGCAGAGCATTTAAAAGTTCATCGTACGTACAGCCTTTTGCAAGCTCCTTCCATAAAAATGCACCTGATTCATTTAAGTTAATTACTCCGTTAAAGTCAACTGATGCCTGACCTATGGGCACGACTATATCCCTGCCTGCTACATTTCGGAGCATAAATCCTTTTTTTGTTTTCATATTCATTTATTCCTTTCTGTGTTCATTCCGTTATAGGCAACCTCTGCCGCACTAATATCCATATTACAGGATAGCCTGTATATAGGCACTGTGCGTACCACCTTATCAAGAGTATCAAGGAGCTTATCCATTGCATCTTCATCAGATGGACGTACTGTTTGGTTAAGCAGACTGAACAATGCTTCCTCGGTTGTAATCTTTTCTATATGATTGGTTTCACACCGTTTTACTACGCATATCCCGCCTATTTCTATCCCTGTATTCACATTAAGGTCAGTCTTTCCTGAAAAGGGAGTGCCGTAAGCATATATGCCCTTGTCAGTAATTCGGATTGCAGGCTTATCGTCGTTTAGTATGTATGAGCCCGGGAAACGCTTCAGCCAGAGCTGCGTATGGGTAGATTTTCCCGTTCCGCTTGTGGCACTAAAAAGGTATGCTTTATTTTCATACACAACGCAGGAGGAGTGAAGCATCATACCGTTAAAATGAATCAATACGTTATAATATTCCGAACCCAGACACATATATTCAATCGAGTCATTGTCAAAATTCGGAAAACCTACCCTAAATTCATCATAAAACTCATCAGAAAGCCTTACTTTGACATTTGCTATTGCATCGCCGTTATATTCATAATCCTTTATCTGCTTTTTCAGCCTTGGGTACTGCACATCAAAATCTGCAATGATCCCTGCGATGTTATATTTCATCAATTAACCTCCGGATTAAATCCTGTATCATATATTTATCCATTGTATTTCAAGTAATATTATACACAAATCTAACCAAAATTGCAAGATATTTTGAGAATATTTATAAAAAGATATAGACATTTTAAGATAAATGGTGTATAATAAACTTATAATGAGATTTATGGAAAGGAAAACCAAACTATGAAAAAGAGTAAAATAATTTCGATTCTTGCAGCGGCTGTTATGACAATGAGTACGGGAATAAATGCCGGAGCGTTTTCGGATATGCCTGACGGAAAGATGGGCGAGGCTTTAGAAAGTGCTGTTAATGTAGGACTTATAAACGGAGTGACGGACGATTTAATTGCTCCTTATGATAACATCACAAGAGCTCAGATGGCAACAATTATAACAAGGGCCTTTTCTGCAACGGAGAACAGCGACAAAACCTTTAATGATGTATCCGAAAGTGCGTGGTATGCAGATGCTGTTTCAAAGGCTGTATATATGGGCGCTTTTGAGGGTGATGATAACAATAACTTTAACCCAGAAAACAACATAACATTCCAGGAAACATATCTTGTTATATCAAGAATGTTCGGATTTGAGCCATACAAGGTTGATAATAAGGATATAATGCTTGGTGATTGCGATATATCAGTTCTTGATGCTTTTTCAGATAAGGACAACCTGGCAAGCTGGGCGGTAAATGGTGCAAAGTACATAGTCGGAAACGGTGAATGGAAGGGCATTGACGGTAAGCTTAAGCCGACAGATTACATAACAAGAGGTGAGTTCGCAATCCTTATGGACGAAATCGTTGATACGTATGTTGACAAGCCTGGCACATACAGCAATATCGAGGACGGTGTTGTTGTTGTAAGATCAGGCGGCGTTACAATTAACGGTCTTAAGTCAAATCATAACCTGATTGTTACTTATGGTGTTGATGAAAAGGGATGCCAGATTGTAAATTCTGTCATAAACGGTGTTACACTGGTTTTAGGCGGTATTGACTGAACTCCCCAAACCTTAGAAGACGGAAGTGTATATCCTAATGATTCTTTTGTCAAGCTTGCAGGTGCATTCTATGATGTACGCCTTAATACGCCTTTTGTAAAGCTTGACGCATCTAATGCACAGGTTTCATACTTCAAGGGTGTTAAGAACTCATTGTTCTCAATGTCAATTAAGTAATAACGGGGGGATACGCAAATGAAAATTAAATATAAAAAGGTTTTGCTTAAGGTCAGCGGAGAGGCTATGGCAGGTCCCCAGGGCTACGGCATAGACGAAACCACTGTAAACGAAATCTCAAAGTACATTAAAAAAATTGTTGATATGGGTGTCCGTGTTTCAATCGTTGTTGGCGGCGGAAATATCTGGCGCGGCAGATCAAGCGAGAAAATGGACCGTACACGTGCAGACCATATGGGTATGCTTGCAACGGCAATTAATTCTCTTGCCCTTTGCAGTTCTCTTGAAGCAATAGGGGTTGAAACAAGAGTTGAAACGGCAATCGAAATGCGACAGATTGCTGAACCATATATAAGAGGCCGTGCAATGCGTCATCTTGAAAAGGGCAGAGTGGTAATCTGCGGTTGCGGAACGGGTAACCCCTTTATGTCAACGGACACTGCTGCGGCATTGCGTGCTGTTGAAATGGATGTAGATGTTATTCTGCTTGCTAAAAAGGTTGATGCTGTTTATGACAGCGATCCGAACCTGAACCCTGATGCAAAGAAATACACAAATCTTTCATTCAGCGATATTCTTTCAAAAAATCTTGGCGTTATGGATTCCACTGCGGCATCTCTTTGTCGTGACAATAATATGCCGATTCTTGTTTTCGGTCTTAACGATCCTGAAAACATTGTAAGAGCCGTTAAAGGCGACAAAATAGGAACGCTTGTTAATGCAGAAGGCAAATAATTACATTATAGGAGGAACAAAAAATGGGAAAATATCCTGAAATCGAAGCGAAAATGGAAAAACGTATAGACGGTCTTGTAGGTGAGTTTAAAACTATCCGTGCAGGACGTGCAAATGCGTCAGTACTTGATAAAATAGCAATTGATTACTACGGAACTATGACACCTGTTCAGCAGGTAGGCTCAATATCATCACCTGAGCCGAGAATGCTCGTTATTCAGCCTTGGGACGCAACAGTTCTCTCAGCAATTGAAAAGGCTATCAACAAATCAGATCTTGGTATAAGCCCGCAGAATGACGGTAAGGTAATAAGACTTAACTTCCCGCCGCTTACTGAGGAACGCCGCCGTGAGCTTGTTAAAATGGTTAAGAAATATGCTGAGGAGGCAAAGGTCCAGATTCGTAACATTCGCCGTGACGCTCTTGAAATGTACAAGAAGCAGAAAAAGGACGGCGAAATCACTGAGGACGATTTAAAGACAATCGAAAAAGATGTACAGAATATGACAGATAAGTACATTAAAGAAATCGATGATATAACAGCTGATAAGGAAAAAGAAATCACTGAAATCTAAAATTTAAAACAGTATCACGCAGACGGTGCCTGATACTGTTTTTCGCATTATTTTATTAAGTCGAAAGGACTTACAGCTATGTTTTTTAAAAAGAAAAAAATTGATGATTCCATTGATATGTCAAATCTTCAAAATCATATAGGAGTTATCATGGACGGTAACGGAAGATGGGCAAAAAAACGCGGTCTGCCACGGAGTGCAGGGCATAAAGCCGGTGCGGAGTCTTTGAAAAAGATTGTTACAGAAGCCAATAATATGGGTGTTAAATATATAACGGTGTACGCTTTTTCAACAGAGAACTGGAAACGTCCTAAGGAAGAGGTGGACTATCTTATGAATTTGCTTATGAACTATCTTATTAATGCAGAGAAAACACTTGCCGGAGAAAATGTGCGAATTCGTGCAATCGGCTCTAGGGCGGAGCTGTCAGAGGAAATGTGTGAGCAAATCAAAAAAACGGAGGAGCTTACAAAGAACAGGGATGGTATTGTGATGAATATTGCCCTTAACTACGGAGGCAGAGAGGAAATAGTGAACGCAACAAAAAATCTTTGCCGTGCAGCAGCTGAGGGAAAGCTTGATCCTGAGAATGTGACAGAAACCGACTTTGCCGACCAGCTCTATACTGCACATCAGCCTGATGTGGATTTATTAATACGCACAAGCGGAGAACAGCGGTTATCCAATTTTATGCTTTGGCAGGTAAGCTATGCCGAAATGGTGTTTGTGAAAAAAGCCTGGCCTGATTTTAAACCAAAGGATTTACACGAATGTATAAAGATTTACCAGGGACGAGGCAGACGCTTCGGAGGTATATAAGGAGAGATTAAATATGCTTACAAGAACCATCACAGCAGTTGTAGCCCTGCTCGTATTTATAGGTGTTATTATAGCAGGAAATCCAACCTTCAGCATTGCTATGGCGACAATTATACTTTTTATGATATACGAATCATCAGGTGCTGTTGCAAAGTCTAAGGCTGTAAAGGCATCAGGCTATATAACAGGTGCATTGCTTATTCTCGGCATTTATTTTAATATGCTTGAGGTTGCACTTGTATTGTCACTTATAGTTGCCATGATATTTGTTGTTGTAATACACGGCAAAACCCAGTACAGGGAGCTGTTTTCAATGCAGTTTATGGCAGTTTATATAACTGTATTTATGAGCTACATACCCAAAATGTTTTCCGAAATGGGACTCCCTATAATGGCATTGGTATTTATAATCGCATGGGGAAGCGATACTGCGGCATATTTCTGTGGTACGTTTTTCGGAAAGCATAAGCTTATCCCTAAGGTAAGTCCTAAAAAGACAGTTGAGGGATCAGTAGGTGCGATAATTTGCACAGCACTTTTATGTGCCTTATATGTGTTTATTTTAGACAAATGTGGCTACCGCTTTGGTGATGTTGCTCCTACTGTCGGAACATATTTAAGATTTGCATTTATTGGACTTTTAACCTCGATACTTTCACAGTTCGGTGATTTGTCAGCTTCTGCAATAAAGCGTGATGCAGAGATAAAGGATTACGGTTGGATATTCCCCGGTCACGGCGGATTTATGGACAGATTTGACAGTGTGGTATTTATTTCACCGATTGTATATTATCTGTGTGTATATCTTATCAAATAAGAATATACCGAAAGGAAATGGCATAAAATGAACATATCTATTCTTGGATCAACCGGTTCAATCGGTACGCAAACCCTTGATATTGTCCGTGACCATCCCGACTGCTTTAAGGTATCGGCAATAACGGGCAATAATAATATAGATTTGCTTGAAATGCAGGCACGTGAGTTTAAACCTAAATATGTATGCGTTGCCAATGAAAAGGCGGCATCAGAACTCAAAATAAAGCTGAAGGATACACCATCAACTGTTTTGGGCGGTAAGGAGAGCATAATAGAGGCATCATCAATCCCGGAGGTACAGACAGTAATAGTCGCAGTTGTTGGTATGGCGGGAATTGAGCCTACCATTGCGGCTATAAAAAGCAAAAAACGTGTTGCACTTGCTAATAAGGAAACCCTTGTTGCCGCAGGTAATATTATAAAGGATTGTGAGAAGCGTTATGGGAAGTGCATTATCCCCGTTGACAGCGAACATTCGGCAATCTTTCAGTCTATGCAGGGGATAAACTCTGAGCGTGAGATTAAAAAGATACTTCTTACTGCATCAGGCGGCACGTTCTATGGCAAAAAACGTGATGATTTAGCAGATATAAAGCCATCTGACGCGCTTCATAACCCTAACTGGGATATGGGTGCAAAAGTTACGATTGATTCATCAACTC
>CAKSGP010000052.1 GCA_934454745.1 uncultured Clostridia bacterium | reverse complement strand
GCACAGGCGGGATATATTTTGATAATGAGGCCTTCTCCTCTTCGCTCTTATCTATTCTGCGAAGGTTTGTAATATGCACATCCATTTTTATAATGCCCGCTTCAACTCGTACATTACCTGATTTATCAGGCTCCTTAAGCACAACCGCCTCCTGGTCCATATCAATTATTTTAACACTTTCGCCCGGTTTGAGATTTTTTGGCGGATCGACAAAGCGTTCCTTGGGTTTTGCCGCACGCTTCATTTTTTCGTCAAGACTTTCCTCACGCTTTTTGAGGGTATCACGAACAGCCTGCTTTTTATCCTCTATATTTGCGGATTTTAGTCCTTTTTGACGCATTTTTTCAAGGTCACGGATAATCTCGTTTGCCTCGCTTTTTGCATCCATTACTATTATTTTAGCCTCACGATGTGCTTCATCAAGTATTCTTGACTTGTTCTTTTTAAGCTTTTCACGCTCTTTTTCAATTTCCTTGCGTAAATCCTTAAGCTCACGCTTCATACGTGCATTTTCGTCTGCATCACGGCTTGCCTCAGCTCGCGAACGCTCAAGATCGCCTATAACGTCCTCAAAACGTATATCCTCATCTGAAAGAACAGTGTTTGCACGGTCTATTATCGACTCTGCAAGACCTAATCTCCGTGAAATCGCAAAGGCGTTGGATTTACCCGGCACTCCAATTAACAGCTTATATGTTGGCTTTAATGTTTTCACGTCAAACTCACAGGAGGCATTAAGAACACCATCAGTTGTAAGTGCAAATATTTTAAGCTCGCTGTAATGGGTTGTAGCAAGAGTTTTTACACCCTTTGACCGCAAATGCTCAAGAATTGCAATGGCAAGCGCCGCACCCTCTGTGGGGTCTGTTCCTGCACCAAGCTCATCAAAAAGTGCGAGAGTGTTGTTGTCTACATTCTTTAAAATCTTTACTATATTTACCATATGCGATGAAAAGGTCGATAGGCTTTGCTCTATTGACTGTTCATCACCTATATCCGCATAGATTTTTGAAAATACTGCAGCATCCGAGCCATCTCCTGCCGTTATGTGTAGTCCTGATGCTGCCATAGCAGAAAGAAGTCCCACAGTTTTAAGCGTAACCGTTTTACCACCGGTATTAGGGCCTGTAACAACAAGAGTATCTGTTTCCTTACCGAATTTTATATCGTTTGCAACAACCTTGTCCTTATCTATTAACGGGTGTCTTGCACGCTTAAAGTTTATTATTCCATCGGTGTTTAATATTGGCTCTGATGCGTTCATATCAAGAGATAGTTTGCCCTTTGCAAATATAAAGTCAAGCTCTAAAATCTCTTTCACATCAACAAATATTTCGTGAGAATTTTCCGTTACCGCACCTGAGAGCTCCTCAAGGATTTTATCTATTTCACGTGATTCCTTGTTCTTTAAATCACGTATTTCGTTATTGGAATTTACAACGCCCATTGGCTCTATAAATAGTGTAAGTCCTGTTGATGATGTATCGTGCACAATTCCCGGGACCTCTCCTTTATATTCTGCACGCACCGGTATAACGTACCTATCCGAACGCATTGTTACAATAGGGTCCTGTAAGAACTTCTTGTAATGGGCACTGTGAATCATAGAATTAAGGGTTTCCTTTATTTTAGCGTTCACATTTTTCATTTTACGCCTTATAGACGATAATTCAGCCGATGCATCATCTGCAATCTCACTTTCGGAAATAATACACGATGTTATTTTATCCTCAAGAGGTCTTGCAGTAATAAGTCTGTCACATATTTCAGAAAGCGTCACACATTCCTCCGACACCTCGGATATATATGATTTAACACGTCTTGCAACGTACAGTACCCGTGCAATATCTAAAAATTCACAGGGCGTTAATACTCCGCCCTGCTCTGCACGTTTTACGCTGTTTCTGACATCGCGTACTGAAAGGTTAACCGGCATATTGCCAAGCTTTAAAAGGGTTGACATTGCCTCGGTGGTTTCTTTTTGGGCACAGCGTGCCTTTTCGATATCCGAAAATGGTTCAAGCTTATATATTCTTTTTTTTACCGATTCGGATTCGGTATATTCTTGCATCTTTTCAAGAATTTTATCGAATTCGAGTATTTTTAAAACTTTTTTCATTTATCCTCCGCAGTAGTCTAAGATCATTAATCTGCAAATTTTAATTCCAAATCCCCAAGAGCTTCAGTATAGCTTGTTAAACGGTCTATAATTCGCTCACGGCTTGCCCCCGTTGCCGGTATTGGCTGATAATTATTATATCCCTCTGCACTTGAAATTCTGCAGGGAATAATCATAATATTATCATCATCTTTTAGCTTATCACCGCTAAAGGTAAAAGTCTGCCTGAATATAGCAGTATCCATATCCGACGGCGCATTATTACCGCCAAAAGAAAAATTACCAAGGCTGTAACAGATATATTTTCCCTTGTATTTTTCAAAGCCCTGTAACACGTGAGGGTGAGTACCGATTACAAGGTCTGCACCGCAGTCAATTGCAGTATATGCCGCATTTTTCTGGTCCTCGTTTGGTGCAGTAGCTTTTTCTACACCCCAATGAATTGAAAGGATTATAAGCTCTGCTCCCTTTTTCTTTGCCAATTCTATTGCATCACGAAGTTCCGTACGCATAGTATCGTTAAGGTAGTTTATACCTACAAGTCCCACCTTTATACCGTTTATCTCTGATACTGTAACATCCTCCTTACCCCTGCAATATAGTATGTCCTTTTGGGCAAGGTATTTTTTTGTATCAACAAGGGAAATTTCGCCGTAATCCATACTATGATTGTTGGCAAGATTTGCCGCCTCGACACTTGAATTTGACAGTACATTTACATATTCCGGATCGCCCCGAAACGCAAATTGCTTTATTTCTCGTGTGCCGCGGTCTGAAAGAGTTCCTTCAAAATTTACTATTGTCAGGTCGTCCTCCTCAAAAATATCACGAACTTTATCAAAGAACCAATCTGTTCCGTAACGCTGGGCATAGCTTACAAACCCAAGCTCACGGCTTGCATTATCATCTGTTGCGAATGTGCAATCTCCCGTTGTGGTCACAGAAATCGTGCGGACAGCCTCTGCAGTTGGCGTAGGGGTTGTTGCAGGCTCTAAAACGCTATCCTTTTTCTCCGTAGCATTTTTTCCGCCTATAATACCTATTCCTATAAGGCATACTGCCAAAGCTGCAAGTATTTTTTCACCTTTCAATTATATCACTTCTCCGACATTTTTATCATAAGTTCATAAATTTGCGGCAAAGCATCTGTTTTTGCCATTTTAAGAATGTTCTCCGACATTTGGGAAAGCACCTCATCATCATCAATCATTGAAACGATTTTACTGTACAAAACATCGCCGTCAAGTTCAGCTTCTGTTATTACTGCCGCCGCATTATTCTTTTCAAATTCACGTGCGTTCTGCTCCTGATGATTACGGACAACATTAGGCGAGGGAATTAAAATAGATGGTTTCCCCAACGCCGCAAGCTCGGACACGGTTATTGCACCTGAGCGTGCTATTACTATATCTGCCGCTGCCATAACCTCTGCCATATTATCAATATACGGAACAATTTCTATATCACTGTCATTATCCGAAACACCCAAAGCGTTTGCCGCGGCTTTTACTGTGTCATAATTACGGTCGCCTGTACCGAACATCAGCTTTATACCGCCTTTTTTCTTAAGCATGGGTATAACCTCAAGCATAGTATCATTAATTTTTTTTGCACCAAGACTTCCTCCGAATACAAGTACAAAGGGTTTATCTATACCAAGCTTTTTTCGTGCGACATCCTTTTTCGCATCAAGAATTTGTGTACGTATAGGATTTCCCGTAACAACGCATTTTCTCTTTTCATTCATAAGGTTTACTGTTTCATCAAAGCTTACTGCAAGATAATCAACGTACTTTTCGGAGCCTTTAACGGTAAGTCCCGGATACACATTCTGCTCGTGAATAAGAGATGGTACACCCTCCTTTGCCGCCGCCATAATTACGGGGCCGCTGACATATCCGCCGGTACATACTACACAATCAGGCTTAAAATCACGTATTATCCTACGGCAGTCTATTCTTGATTTTATAAGCTTTTTTACTACCGATATGTTTTTTAAAAGGTTTTTACGATCAAATCCGGCTATGTCAATATATTTAATATCGTATCCAGATTTCGGAACAAGCTTACTTTCAAGACCACGCTCTGTTCCTATAAAAAGTGCAGAAAATTCGCTGTCCTGTGATTTTGCATAGTCTGCAATGGAGATTGCAGGGTTTATATGTCCGCCTGTACCGCCGCCGGCAAATATTACTCTCATATTTATTATTCCTTTCAGTCTTTTATTTCACAGCACGCCTTGAAACGTTAAGCAATATACCCATTTCAAGCAAAAGTGTCATAATTGATGTACCGCCGTAGCTGAAAAAGGGCAGTGATACACCTGTATTAGGTATCAATGACGTTGCAACACCCATATTCAAAATCGTCTGGATACCCAGCTGTGAGGCAATTCCTACACAAACAAGAGAGGACCAGGTATCGGGTGCATTAATTGCAACACGGATTGCACGCAAAAACAATGCAACAAATAAAAGCACAATTATTGTCGCTCCTACAAAGCCAAGCTCCTCGCATATTATTGCAAATATAAAGTCATTGTATGGTTCGGGAAGGTTTGAGTATTTCTGAACACTCTCACCAAGTCCCAGACCGAAAATCCTGCCTGAGCCTATTGAATATATACTCTGTGAAATCTGATAACCTGCGCCTCTTGCATCAGCAAATGGGTCAAACAATGATGTAACTCGTGCCATACGCACATCATCAAACTGCAGGTATATAAACATAATCACAAACAAGGCGATCCCGCCTAAAATAATCGGCTTTGTGGGTGTTCCGCCAGCTATCATAACACATACTGCAATACCCACAATAACAATTGTACCGCTAAGATGTGTTTCAAGCATCAAAAGCAATGCAACAATACCTATTATTCCGGCACATACAAGATTGCTTTTGTACTTTTTTAAATCAATAAGCTGTATTTTAACAAGGTATGCTATGTACATAGCAATCGCAGGCTTCATAAGCTCAGAGGGCTGAAGCTGTATAAAGGGGATGTTAAGCCACCGTCTCGCACCGTTAGCCTCAACACCTACCCCCGGTATGAGAACAAGAACAAGCAACAGCACGCATATCCAGAATGCTTTCGGAACAAGAGGTATGTATTTTTCTAAATCAACAGTAGAAATCATAATCATTCCCACAAAGCCGAATACAGCAAACACTAACTGACGTTTAAAATAATAATAGGAATCGTCATGTATACGTTTGCCTGACGGTGCTGATGCAGAAAGGAGAACTATAAGTCCCACTACCACAACAAGTATTATGATAAATAGCAGTGTATAGTCCATTTCTCCCATATTCAGAAATTTATCCTTTATCTCCGACACCTTTGATGCCTTTTTCGGTGTCCGCCTTACTGTCTGCGTTTTTTGAGGTTGTTTTTTTTGAGGCGGTTTTCTGTAATTGGCAGTACTTCTGCCGGAATTTGCCGTCGCAGAACGGCTGGATGTTTGTACACGGCGCGTTCCGCCTGTATTTCGTGTCTGTGCCATAAACGGCTCCTTTCAGAATTTATGAAAAAAATGCAATCGAACATAAAATCAAAGTAGCAAGTGAGAATACCTTGACTATTTTAGTTTCCTTCCAGCCAATCATCTCAAAATGATGATGAATGGGAGTCATCTTAAAGATTCTTCTGCCCTCGCCGTATTTCTTTTTCGTATATTTAAAATACGCCGTCTGCATAATTACAGAAAGAGTTTCCGCAAAATAGACAAATCCTACTATAATAAGGTAAATTTGCATATTCAAGTCTACTGCCATAAGAGCTATTGCCCCGCCTAAAAATAGTGAGCCTGTATCACCCATAAACACCTTTGCCGGATACTTATTATATATCAAAAATCCGAGAAGTCCGCCCACTATTGCCATTGCAAATATGCTTACGCCAAGCTGTTGGGATACGGTGCAAAAATATGCGTAAACCGCAAAGAACAGCGATGTTATAACTGTTACGCTTGATGCAAGCCCGTCAAGACCATCTGTAAGATTTACCGCATTTACAGTTCCTACAACAACAAACATAACAAAGGGCACATAAATCCACATAGGAAGTTCTACTGCATATTTAATAAATGGAATAATAACTGTTGTATTTAACAGTCCCATAAAATACGTAATTATAATATATGCACCTGAAAACAATAGCTGAAGCAAGAATTTCTGTATTGCAGTAAGTCCAAGGTTTCGCTTTTTAACTACCTTTATATAATCATCAACAAAGCCTATTGCACCAAAACCTAATGATGTTGCAAACAAAACAAGTGCTTTTAACACCTCACTGCTCATATTCCCCATTATAGAGGTTATCACAATATTTATAACTACCGATACACAGATTCCTGTTATAAACATAATGCCGCCCATAGTAGGTGTGCCGGATTTTTTCTGATGCCATGCCGGGCCCTCCTCGCGGATTTCCTGACCGTATTTGAGCTTATGTAACCAGTTTATAAACATAGGTCCTAATATTGCAGTCAATGCAAATGCAAGCACTAATGACAGCATATTTGCTCCTAAAAATTCTTTCATCGTAATCTCCAATCTGCCGTCTGTACGGCAAGCTATCCTTACATAGATTTAATTTCCTCTGTTATTTTGTAAAAATTCATTCCGTGTGATGCTTTAACAAGTATGCAATCACCGCTTTTTACAAGATTTTTAATATGCCCTTTAAGCTCATCTGTTGTGTTGAATGAAACAACTTGAGAAAGTCCTGAAGCTTTTGCACCCTCTGCAATTAAGGAAGCGTTTTCGCCTGCAGTGATAAGAAAATCAATACCAAGCTCCTTTACGGATTTTCCCAAATCAAAATGTGCATCCCGTGCATAGTCGCCCATTTCGAGTATGTCGCCTAATATTGCGACCTTTCTTGATTTTGTAGTCCCTGCCATTACCTTAAGTGCGGCACGGACAGAATCAGGAGAGGAGTTATAGCAATCATTTATTACCTCCATTCCCTTATGCTCGCTAATTTCAAGCCGTGACGAAGTATATACGCAATCACGCAGTCCCGCTGATATTTTCTCTTCCTCTATTCCCATTTTAAGACCAATGGATACAGCTGCTAAGGCGTTATAAATATTATGCTCACCCGGCAGACGTATTTCACACGGGAATTCCCCGCCATTATAAACTGCGGTAAATGTGACACCCATAAGACCTTTATTTACAATGTCTTTTGCATAAACATCGTTCTCCCTACTAAGACCAAATTTTATCACCTTATAGGTTGTATCTTTAATTGTTTTTAAAAATTTATCGTCACCGTTTACAATTAATGTGTTATTCTCTGTAAAACCTTTGGTTATCTCCATTTTTGAACGAAAAATACCCTCCTGAGAGCCCAGGTTTTCTATATGTGACATTCCGATATTTGTTATAATGGCATTATCGGGTCGAACAATATCGCAAAGATATGAAATCTCGCCAAAATGGTTCATTCCCATCTCTATAACTGCCGCATTATGCTCTTTTTCTATACCAAAAACCGTCAGCGGAACACCAATATCGTTATTAAAATTGTTGGGGGTTTTGTGCGTTTTAAACTTTTGTGAAATTACCGAATATACAAGATCCTTTGTTGTAGTCTTTCCCACACTTCCTGTTATAGCCACTGATGCTATTGGGTATTTCATCTTGTAATATCTTGCAATATCACCAAGTGCAATACGTGTATTTTTTACCCTTATGGCAGTGCCGTCAGGTTTTATATCATGCTCTGTAAGTGTTATTGCACCGTGTTCTGCGGCAGAATCTATATAGTCATGTCCGTCAGCCTTTTCGCCCTTTAACGGGATAAACAGTACACCCTCCTCCGCTTTTCTTGAATCAGTGGTAATCGAAGTTATACAAGCCTCCGCATTACCGCAAACAAGCTCTCCGCCCGTTGCT
>CAKSGP010000051.1 GCA_934454745.1 uncultured Clostridia bacterium | reverse complement strand
CGTATATACCGAAGTCTTTAAGCCACGCACAGAGGAAACCTGCGAGCTCCTCTTGGTCATTGTGGAGTATCCGAGGTTTCCTCGATACCTTTATCTCGATTGTGAAGTGCACCATTCCTCCGGTGTCAAATCCGAAGTGTCGCAGAACATTTGCTTCAATATCATTGACTTGTAAATGTTTATTAGAGGAATAGACATATCTATGCAAAAGGGGCTGATGCCTTAGCGCATCAGCTCCTTTTCCCTATGACCCAATATGCCACAAGATAAATTAATAACAATGTACAAAGCGAAAAAGCTAAAATCCGGGCGATTTCATTCATATTAAGCAATGACAGTATAAATATTGCTATACCCGAAATTAATCCGTATATTGTAAAGGTGACACTTCTTGCCTTGTTTACGATTGATATATTTCGCTCATCAGTTTCTGCTATTTTTTGTTTTCTTAGAGTTTCCTCGTTTTTAGTAATTATAAAATAATTCCTGATTCGGGCTATGCCAAGTACTGCGAACACACAGCCAAAGGACGAGATAACTCCGTTATCTGTTTTCGTTAGCACTGCACCTATAATTAACGCCATGCCAAGGACAGTATAAACGATAGCCACATACAATCTTTGTTTAAGTTTCTTCTCAAAATCCATAATTAATCCTCCTCATAAATAAACAAATCTTCAATCCAAACCCCAAAGTAATTTGCCAGCTTAAAAGCAAGCTGGAGGGACGCTATATATTTACCGTTTTCAAGGGAAATAATAGTTTGTCTTGTTACCTCAACTGCCTTTGCCAAATCATCCTGTGTCAGCTTTCTGTCTTTTCTGTATTCTTTTATCTTATTTTTCACTATTTCCCTCCTCATTTAAAATGTATAGTTAACTATACATTTATAATACCACTTGATTTGCTATATGTCAAGTATGTTTTACATTTTTTATTAAGATTTTTTAACTTCTTTTGACTTTTATCTCATAGTATGCTATAATAACACATAGAAATTTTATTTACAAGGAGAGTCTTTACAATGAAAGAAATCAAAACAGACAAAGCACCTGCGGCAATCGGACCATATTCTCAGGCGATAATATCAGGTAATACAGTTTATTGTTCAGGTCAGATCCCCATTAATCCCGAAACCGGGAACATCCCTGACACAGTTTCTGAGCAAGCACATCAGGTATTTAAGAATATCACTAATCTGCTTGAGTCCGCCGGCACAAGTATTGATAATGTTATAAAAACAAGTATATTCATAAAGGATATGGACGACTTTGCAACAATCAATGAAATTTATGCAGAGTATTTTACCCAACCCTATCCCGCACGCTCCTGCGTAGAGGTTGCACGTTTACCAAAGGACGTTTTCCTTGAAGCTGAGGTTATTGCGGAGCTCTAATGTATAAAATTATCTTAATCTGTAAATAATTCCCATATAACCAAATTGAAAAGGGGAATTACAGTGAAAGATATAACAAAAAAAGTCGTAATACTTGAAAATCTTGCATCGCCTTACGTTCATCAGGCGATAATTGTTATGCGTGACTATAACCCAAAGCTTGAAACAAAAGCAGTCGTTGAGGCAGAACGTATAGTCAACGCCTATCTTGATAATATGAAACTTAAAAGCGGACAGGGCGTAAAACGCAATGTCCGCAAAAAAAGTTCGTTTCTTTTATATCTTGCCGTATCGGCAATCTCGGTTATACTATCTGTCTTAGTTATGAAACTGTAAAGTTTTCGTCCATATAGTCTGTGTATTCTTCATATTCCTCGGCAGAGGCAGTGGGGTATATTACCTCATAGGATATAGCCTCGCCGTCCTTTATAATACACTTTTTATGATGCTTTTTTGTACCGGCAATTAGGGTAATTGTATAGCCCGCCTCATTTGCAGAGGACTTATCGGATTTTGCATTTAACACACTTCTGTAATACTCATCCATAAGCTCATTAGGTGTAAGTGTTGCCGGCTTTCTGTCAATTATAAACATTGCATCGCCATCTTCATTTGAAAAGCTTGCAACACAGTCCGTATCCTCAACCTCTGACTGGGTGAAAACATCAGGATATGCAATTTCTATGCCATCAATTGTTATTAAGATATAACCATCATCAATCTGTTTTTCATCTGCTGTCTGCGATGGTGACGGAGCCTGTGTCGGCTGAAGCTCCGGCTGAGCATCACGCAAGGTTGAATCCTTGTAATTTCTCCAGAATGTGAAGCCTACAATGGCTCCCCATACAACAATTACTCCGATAATTATAAGTACTATGCCACGATAACGTTTTCTTTTAACTTTTTTTATTTTCTTAAGACGTTCCTCTATCTCGTACGCTTTTTTCCTTGCCAGACGTTCTTCCTTCAGCTCTTCAATCATACCCATCTTGCCTTCTTTTTTACGTACTGACATATTGCATTTATCACAGAAACGTGCATTATCAGGCAAATATTTACCGCAGTTTTTACAATACACGATGCTCTCTCCTTTCGAGCCTTTTATTAACATTTATGCAATCGCTTTCATCTTGTGCTGTAAATTTATATCTATATATTTTAATTATACTATACTCTTTGCTTTTTTGCAAGTATTTTTTAATTCTTAAGGCTGTTAATCGGAGCCGGGATTCTTCCACCGCGTGCTATAAATTCTTCGCTTGAATACGGTTTTAAGCTCATAACGGGGCCTGTGCCGAGCAGTCCGCCGAATTCTACAACGTCACCCTCTTTAAGTCCCGGAGCAGGAATTATACGGACTGCAGTTGTTTTCTGGTTAATCATACCTATTGCCGCCTCATCGGCAATGATTGCAGATATTGTAGCGGCTGTTGTGTCACCCGGTACTGCAATCATATCCAGTCCTACGGAGCATACGCAGGTCATAGCCTCAAGCTTTTCAATTGACAATGCCCCACATTTGGCCGCGGCAATCATACCTGCGTCCTCACTTACGGGTATAAATGCACCTGAAAGACCGCCTACATAGCCTGATGCCATAACTCCTCCCTTTTTAACAGCATCATTTAATAATGCCAAAGCAGCAGTTGTACCATGTGTACCGCACTTTTCAAGTCCCATTTCCTCAAGTATATATGCAACACTGTCGCCTACTGCCGGCGTTGGAGCAAGGGATAAATCAACTATACCAAATGGCACACCAAGACGCTTTGAAGCCTCCTGAGCTACAAGCTGTCCCATTCTCGTTATCTTAAAGGCTGTCTTTTTGATTGTTTCGGCAACTATTCCGAAATCCTGACCTTTTACCTTTTCAAGAGCACACTTAACAACGCCCGGGCCTGAAACGCCTACGTTTATTACACCTTCGCCAAGAAATGCTCCTGCCATAAAGGGATTATCCTCAACAGCATTACAAAATACAACAAGCTTTGCACAGGCAAATCCCTTTTTGTCCTTTGTAAGCTCTGCCGCCTCTTTGACAATTTCGCCCATACGTTTAACAGCGTCCATATTTATTCCTGCACGTGTTGAGCCTATATTTACACTTGAACACACTAAATCAGTGCTTGCAAGTGCTTCGGGTATAGATTCGATAAGTATTTTTTCGCCCTTTGTAAAACCCTTGTGAACAAGTGCAGTGTAACCGCCGATAAAGTTAACACCAACTGTCTTTGCGGCTCTGTCGAGAGTTTTTGCGATTTTAATACACTTTTCTGTGTCAGGATTTTCTAAAGCATCAACAAGAGTTGCAACAGGAGTAACTGATATTCTCTTGTTTATAATGGGGATACCGAACTGTTTTTCAATATCCTCGCCTGTTTTTACAAGATCCTTTGCGTATGTTGTTATTTTGTTATAAACATTTTCACATACCTTATCAATATCAGGGCCTGCACAGGATTTTAACGAGATACCCATAGTAATTGTACGTATATCAAGGTTCTCGTTATCTATCATATTGATAGTTTCAATAATTTCAAATGGATTAATCATCACTATGCCTCCTTAAATTCGGTGCATTGACGAGAAAATCTCTTCACGCTGAACGTGTATAGAAAGGCCCATTTCACGTGCCGCAACTGACAGCTTATCGTCTATATCGCCTACAGATACATTATTGCTATCAAATTCTACCATCATTATCATTGTAAACATATCCTGCATAATTGTCTGGGATATGTCTATTATATTCACGCTGTTTTCAAAAAGAATATTACTTACCTTTGCTATTATACCTTTTTGGTCTTTTCCTACCACAGTTACTATTGCTTTCATATTATTATCCTTCCTGTTATTTATTACCATACCTCTGCCTTACAGCTTCGTACATTAATACTCCCGCCGCCACAGATGCGTTAAGGGAGTTTATATCCCCGTACATTGGGATTGATGCAATAAAGTCACACTTCTCACGGACCAATCGGCTTACGCCTTTTCCCTCACTGCCTATACACAGGGCAATTGAGCCTTTAAGATCAATATCATACATACTCTCCCCGTCCATATCGGCGGCAGTTACCCAAAAGCCTTTATCCTTAAGCTCGTCTATTGCAGATGCAATATTTGTAACCTTTGCCACGGGTGTATATTCCAAAGCACCTGCCGATGTTTTCATAACAACGCTATTTACGCCGGCACTTTCGTGTTTCGGAATTATAACTCCGTGTGCACCCACACAGTTAGCTGTCCTGATTATTGCACCGAGATTATGAGGATCGGTTATTTTGTCACATATTATAACAAAGGGGCTTTCGCCCTTTTCCTGAGCCTTTGTGAGTATGTCGTTTAATGATACATAGCTATAAGCACTGACCGTTGCAACGACGCCCTGATGGTTTCCACCGTTTGCCATACGGTCAAGCTTTACAGGGTCTACCTGCTGAATAACTATGCCCTGTTTTTTCGCCTCGTTTATAATTGGAATAAGCGAATTCTGATACGCACCCTTTTTTATTATTATTTTATCTATGGGGTGTAAATTCTTTAAGGCTTCATTTACCGGGCCCCGTCCGAAAATTATATCCTCCATGGGCTATATCCTCCTTTCCCTATATATAGAATACAGAGCAATTCTAAAAATCGCTCTGCACATAAAACTCTAAAAGGGGCATATCCGCCCCTTTTTATTTATCTAATAGGAAATTTCTCAATTTTCTATTAGCAAAAAAGTCTACCTATTTGAGTGAAGTGCAAGGAAACTACAGTCACGATAGTGACTTTTTTATTTAGACAAGAACATATCGTGTATTGCAACAACTGCCTTCTCTGCATCCTTCTGTGCAACAAGAACAGAAATCTTTATTTCTGATGTTGCAATCATCTTTATGTTGATATGTGCATTAAAAAGTGCCTCAAACATCTTTGCCGCAACGCCGGAGTTATTTACCATACCTGCACCTACGATTGAAACCTTTGCAACATCCTTTGTTGACTTGATCTCACGTGCCTTTATCATTGCCTGGTTCTCCTCAAGAAGCTTTAAGACAGCGTCAAGATCGCTCTCTGAAACAGTAAAGCTGATGTCCTTTGAGCTGCCGTCGCCGATTGACTGAAGAATAAGGTCAACGCTTATGCCGGCTTTAGCAATCATTTCAAATACCTGGAACGCTTTGCCCGGTGCATCCTCAACACCGCAAAGTGCTACCCTTGCACAGTCGTTATCCCTTGTTACACCTCTTACATCCATCTTCTCCACTTGAGATTCCTCCTTTACGTATGTTCCCTCATTATTATTAAGGCTTGAGCGAACCGACATTTTTACATTATATTTTTTCGCCATTTCCACACTTCTGTTATGAAGTACGTTTGCACCAAGTGATGCTAACTCAAGCATTTCATCATATGAAATTTCCTCAAGCTTATACGCATCCTTGCAAATTCTCGGATCAGTTGTATATACACCGTCTACATCTGTATAGATTTCGCATAAGTCTGCACGAAGTGCCGCCGCCAATGCAACTGCTGATGTATCAGAACCGCCTCTGCCAAGAGTTGTTATATCGTCGTACTTGTTAATGCCCTGGAAGCCTGCCACGATTACTATTCTGCGGTTGTCAAGCTCCATTGACAACCGCTCTGTATCAACTGTTTTAATACGGGCCGCACCGTACTTTGTATTTGTTCTCATTCCTGCCTGCCATCCGGTAAGAGATACTACCGGGCAACCAATCTTTTCAATTGCCATTGCAAGCAAGGATATTGAAATCTGCTCTCCCGTAGCAAGAAGCATATCCATCTCACGCTTTGATGCTTTAGGATTAATCTCCTTTGCCTTTTCTATCAAATCATCTGTTGTGTCACCCTGTGCAGATACAACAACTACTACATTGTTACCTGCCTTGTAGGTGTCTGTGATACGTTTTGCAACATTCATTACTCTTTGGGCATCACCTACGGATGTGCCTCCGAATTTCTGAACAATAAGTGCCATTTTTTATATATCCTTTCCGCAGCAGTACTGCTTAATTTACTTTGTGTTCCGATACAACCGCCCCTACGTTGTCACACTCTAAAATACTGCATTTCCATTTATGGGAATTATCAAGGAAGTATTTTTCCATTGCGTGGGCAAAATCCATACCGTCGCCGTCTATGATAGACATTATGGTCGGTCCCGAACCGCTTAAATATGTGGCAAGAGCACCGTTATCATAAGTCTTTTTAACAATATCGTCAAAGCCGTCTACATATCTTTTTCTGTAAGGCTGATGGAGTCTGTCCCGAACGCCGTAGCGTAGCTGAGAAAAATCTCCTGACACAAGTGAATAATAAAACATCAATGATGATGAAATATTTGATGATGCATCGTGCATAGACACAAACTCAGGCAATGCACCCCGTGATTTACGTGTTGCAACAAAGAAGTCAGGAATCATAACTGCAAATTTAAGGTTGTTTAAAAGCTTTGTGCTTTTTACAACTGCTTTATACCCTATTTTTGCAGAAATACACAGTCCGCCGTAAAGGGCTGGTCCGACATTATCAGGGTGACCCTCCATATCAGTTGCAAGAGTCAGAATATCATTATATGAAAGCTTTCGTCCCGATATTACGTTTGCACTGAGCATTCCGCCGATTATGCAAGCACTTGAGGAGCCTAAGCCTCTTGTCATAGGTATGGTGCTTTCCTGCTTTATATAAATTCCTGAGGGGGCATAGCCAACCTCATCAAATACCCTCTTCATTGCACGAAAAACGAGATTGGATTCATCATTATGAACCGTGCCTCCGCTTGTATTGGTTATAATTTTAAGCCCGTTTTCTGTTTCTGATGCCTCTATTACGGAGTAAAGATTGAGTGCTATACCCAGGGTATCAAACCCTGCACCCATATTGGCACTTGATGCGGGAACTCTAACACGAACCATTAGTCAAGAATCCTTATTGCGGACTTAACCTTACCAAGCTTAGCTTTAAGTGCTTCACATCCAGAGTCTGTCAAAGGCTCTGTTACAAATGCAGTAAACTCGCCTGTTTTAAATACCTTCTCAGCCTTTACATTGCCTGAAATTTCAGCTTCTGTATTCTCGCATCTTATGAGGTATCTGAACTTCACGTTTTCGCTGTTCTCTATTATATCACCCACAGGCTTAGTCCAACCGATAATCTTACGCCTTGATGAGTGGATTACCGCATCTACCATGTCCGCAACAACTGCCGAGGCTGTAGGAAGCTTACCTGCACCTGCACCGTAGAACATTACATCGCCTACTGCATCGCCTGTTACCAATATTCCGTTATATACATCATTTATGCCTGAGAGCATATTCTCGTTATCAATAAACATAGGTGCAACATGTGAATACACCTTGCCATTATTAAAGCTTGCATATCCGATAAGCTTAATAACACCGTCAAGAGCCTCTGCACACTTGACATCATCAAGTGTTATATCAACAATACCCTCTGTTGCAATTCTTTCGCAGTCAACCTCTACGCCTGATGCAAGAGATGAAAGGATTGCAATCTTTCTGCATGCATCATGACCTTCGATGTCCGCCGCAGGATTGCGTTCTGCATAACCCTTTGCCTGTGCATCGCCAAGTGCCGTTTCAAATGATTTATCATTTGTAAACATCTGATAC
>CAKSGP010000050.1 GCA_934454745.1 uncultured Clostridia bacterium | reverse complement strand
ACCTCTTGCTCATGCCGTTTCTTTTTCCTTTTTGCCGCTTTAATACCTTTCATAACCTCTTTAACAAATCTAGTCTTACTCACCATTGTTACCGCTCCCTTTCTGCTTATGTATATAATCGAAAAACAATACCGTCTTGTTGCCTAACTTCACTCTGTACGGCTCTGCGTCCTCTTGCGTCAAATACTGATGCCCGAAAATCTGTTTCATGTCCCTCCATACCTGCCACGGTATCATATAGAATTTGTCTTTGATACCGATACACACGCCCACTATTGCATTTAACGCATAGTGCCGCTCCAAACATTCAAGCTGTTTTCCGTGTACAACCGTCTTTGAAATTTTGTCCGTTTTGGTGTACTTTGCCTCAAACACAACCGAACGCCCGCCCTTGTACGTTCCTTTAAAATCGGGTTGTGCAAGTGCCGTAAACCTTCCCGTAAACACTCCCTCGCCCTCTTTTTTCAGACACATAAACGGCTCCGGTGTCTTTTCAATCTCCGCAATCCCCTTTTCGGAGTAAATCCCACACGCCGCCTTTATCATTTTTTCAAGCTCCGCTCCGTTTGCATTATTCATAAAACTTTGATAACTTCTTTTTAACATCGTTTCCTCCTCAATTTTAAGTAGATTGATTGAATACCTGTCACATTGTTCACCTCGCATTTGATTCCATATAACGTGTCTTTTATTGTCCAGCCGGGATATTTCTTTTCCCAATATGACACATCATATACATCTCCCGACCGAATAAGCCTGTCAATCTGACGTACAGAATATCTGTTGTCATTCTCTCTGCTTGACGGCCGCTTTAAATTGTGGCTTGATGTCCAACGCTTTTTTCCTTTCGCCTGCCGGCATAGGTAGTTCGCCAATGCTGATATACCGTTCTCGTCGGGCTGTACTCTGTCCGCATTGACATACCCTATCAAATCCCCTTTTTCCTGTCCCTTTTTCTTTCTCATACGCCACATATCCTCAACCTCATCTCGGTCAAGTCCTCCGTTTATTATTATGTGGTGATGTATTCTTTTTGGTGTTCCGTCCGCTCCGTCCGTCCATGATATTATGGATATGTATTCAAGCGGCGGCAACCCCTCTTTTTTTCTCTTGTACGCTATTCTTCTAAGGTAATTGCTGCCGAACTTCTCCGCCTCTTTAAGGCTTTTCGGCAAATACTTTTCATTGTATGTACATGATATATGTAAAGCATTTTTCCCTTGCCCGAAATTCATTTCCACTAATTGTGTAAAATATCTCTTTGCATTTTTGTCGTTGAGATTTTTCTGTTTCGGTTCACTCTCTTTTTTCCTTTTTGACCGCTTGCCTCTTACTGCCTTAACCTGTATTCCCGTCAAACCGAATATGTCAACCTCTTTGTATTCACTTCCGCAAAATATCTGCTTTTCTCTTATGAATTTTCCCGTCACCACTTTCCCCCCAACTTTCGTTTAAACGTTAATACCGAATACAAGCACAGCAAAGTGCGGATTTTCACCGCACTTTTTTTGACACTTTATATTGATTTTTTCTGTCGTTTGCTGTATAATATATACGGAGTTTGTTTTTTTAAAGAGAGCCTGTGCTTATCCCCTAACTTTAAGCATGGGGCTTTCTTTTTTTGCTCTCTTTTAAACATTCCGACTGCGTCCCTGCCGACATCTTTAAACACTCTGTACCATATCGGCAGGAATAAGAATAGCACCTCCCCTCCGGGACTTCCCGCCCCGCCTCTGATATTCATATACACATACTTGAATACCTCCGCTCCGATTAATGCTATAAACAGATACTTTGTCAAAACCTCAATTTTTTTCATATATTACTTGTCCCCTTTCTTTTTGAATATTGAAATAGTGTATGTGTTGCAAAATCTTCTGCGTTTGCATTTAAAGCAAGTCGCCTTTTCGGTTTTGCCCGCAACCGGCTTTATATTGTGTGTTTTCTTGTATTCCTCTCTGCATGGAACACATAATTTTCTGTTAAACATTCGCTGATACCTCCGCTAATTCTATTTTGCTTGCATTTACTGTTGTAATGCTGTTATTGTGCTTGTCCATAAGCTCCGCAAGCAGCATTACATCGCCTGTTATATGGTTTTTGCGGTATATGACGGAATATATGTATTGGTAGCATACATCACCGTACATTACCGCCGCTCCCGACATAAACGCCGCTTTAATCTCTTTATTTGTCACTTTCTTCTCCTTTCACGCTAAGTTTAATTCAATTAGTTTCCTGCGGTTTCGCTCTATTTCCTTTACGTCTATCTTCCATACGTCAAATGCCACTCTTACGCTCACCTGTCTTGGTACTACGGTAGGAATTTCTCTTTTCTTTTCCTCCTCTCTTACCGCCTTTTTCAATTTCCACACCGTGCTTGATGCCGTCGTGCCGAAAATCTCTTTTATTTCTTTGTTTCCTATATATCCGTTGCCGTAATATGCTTTTAATACCGCATTTACATCTGCAATAGGCAATCTCGTTGCCATGTTAATCACACCTTTCTTTTATGTCCTGTACACACTTATTGACAAACCTATTTACCTTCATGTAATTTTTGAATAATATCTTGAAGCTGTTTAAGAATATAAATCATTTCTTCATCTTCAATATGTTCGATTAAATTATTGTGAAGCTGTGCGTATTGGAGCATACCGTATATATGCCCTAATATGTGTACGGCTTCACCTTTGTTTAAGCTATCTTCATTCTCCACCATCTCCCCGCTCCTCTTTGCATTGTCCGTTGCGAATAAGTATTCAATACTGTATTCAGAAAATACATTCTTGATTAAAAGCACCTCGTCTAATCTGAATTGTTGTTTACCGCTCATTTTGGTTAGCAGTGTATTGTACTTCATTCCTATTAAATCCGCCAAATCATGCTTTGTGAGCTTGTTTTTAAATAACAACAGCTCTAAATTTTCAAACATTCCTGTCACCTCCTTTACGCCGTTTTGTCTTTTTCAAATAGGTATTCAAGACTTAACCCCAATGCATTACAAATTAACGCATATTCTTCAACGGTTATTTTTCGCTTATTATTCAGCATCGTTGAAAATGTATTACTTGGTATACCTGTTTTTTGACAAACAAATCTTTGTGTTATCCCATTGTCAAATAGATATTTCTTTATCTTACTTCCCATTGTCATTTTATTTTCTCCTTTCTCATTTTCATGTTTTATGAAGTATGGGTACATTATAATTCATAAAACATGAAAAGTCAAGTATTTTAATTATTATTTTTTCATATTTTATGAATTTATTATTGATTTTCTGAATTTATTATGATATGATAATTATGAAAGGAGGTTAATAATGGATACTAATATAAAATCTGTTGTGGCTAAAAACATAGCCTTTTACAGAAAACAAAAAAAGTTATCCCAAAAGTCGCTTGCTGATATGATTGGTGTCAAGCATAATACTATTTCATCATGGGAAAGTTGTACTAATACAATAGACATTGATAATTTATATGCTATATGTCAAGTATTAAATGTATCTATAAATACAATGTATGGTATTAATAATGCTCAACTAACAACTTCCACCGACATCGGAATTGAACTGTACAACCAATTAGATGATAATGACAAGGCGGAAATTCGTGGGGAAATGAAACAAATGTTAAAAGCGGAGAAATATAATGATATTCAAAAAGAATTACAAAACGCATAAGAAACATAATTTATGCAGATTTTTCTTATTAAGAAAAATTGCACAAAAAAAGACGATAAGTACCGCTAATACTTACCGTCAATAAGGTTATTCCAAATTGTACAAAACAACCCTAAAAATATTATACAATATTCGACTTTAAATGTCAATATTATTTTTTTGGGGGTTGATTATAATGTCAATATTTCAAAGCATAATTATCTTTATTATAACTTATGTTGTTGCATTTCTAATGGCTGTATTTATCCGTTGGGCATTCCTTAATGAATTTGGAAATTCCAAGCCGGAAGATGAATATGTTCTCACACAGTCATTAATAAATACACATAAAAATCTGCAATTTTACGGAATAGTTTTTCTAATTGCTAAGTTTCTTATAGGCATTAATTTTATTTCTAAAATATGTATAATCGCTATGATTATAATAGTAGTTTTGTATGTGATTGGTTTCCTTATACAAGCGGTTCCTATCTTGCTTAGCATTGTAGTTAATTTTAAAAATCCTGTAAATAAATATAATTTACTTTATTTAATTACCGATACACTGTCCATACTGCCATTTATTTTAGTTTTATGCGATTTAATATTATAGCCAATATTTACTGCTGATTGACTTGTATGTCACCCGACCTGCGAAATAATTTTGAAGATATGATAAATGCTATGCAATCCCGAAACAAATCATAAATAAACATTTACATAGAAAAGGCGGCAAGTACCGCTAATACTTACCGCCTCAATTATAGGATTACCCTGAACGCTAGATAACCCTAAAAATATTATACAATATTAGACTTTAAATGTCAATATTATTTTTAGGAGGTTATATTATGAAAAAATCTACAAAAGGATTTGTCTTGGGGATAATATGTTCCGCTTTACTATCTTCATTGCCTGTCCTCGGAGCTAACACAAGCAGTATATTGGCTACACTTTACCCTCAAAATGATAATTTAGGTCTTTGCTCAAATAATACCTATTATACTTCCGACAGTATTATTTACAATGATTCAACATATGTACCTTTAAGAAGTGTTTTTAATGCACTTGATTGCAGAGTCGATTGGATTGCCGATGACAACTTACATGTAGTATTTGTCAATAATAATTACAAAAATTTTAATACTAATATAAATATTAATGGTGTCACTTATACATTTGACAGCGTTTATCATTATGCTCTCGACGAAAATGACATACCATATGTTACTGATATATATATTGATGAAGCTATAATGCCGTTATTAGCGGATTGTAAATATGATGATTCTACTGTAACGTGGTACTATGATTCTAAGGAGGCTGTTATAAAATGAAAACTTTAAAAGGATTTTTATGCGGTATTATATTAGCAATAATACCTGCAACAACATATGCTCTTTCTTATTGCATACAAGATGAAATATATCCTAATTCTGTTACAATTTTTTCTAATGGCGAAAAAGTCACTACTCCAAATTTTATTTGGAACGATACAACCTATGCTCCTTTGCGTGATATTGCCGAAAAGGCTGATTGCAATGTTTCTTGGAACGATACAGATAAATCTGTCTTTGTTTTAAATAATTATTGCTGTAATACTCTATATGGTAATAATATTGTAAACGGAACCCCTGTTACTGTAAAAGAATTATATAAATATACCTCACACAATCCACTTACCGCAACAAGATATAAACATCTTGATTTAATTAAATGTCTTGGTGATGTAAAATTCGATAGTAATACTAATTCATTCACCATTGACCCATATTTGGCTGTATCAACATCAAATAATACTAATTCAACATCACAAGCTGCTAATTCCGCTCCTACTCTATCATCAGCTAATTTTCCGTGGTATCTATATTCCAATGATGGTGTAACCTACCTTGGTAAACTAACTACAAATACTTATGATTCAGATAGTATCTGGAATACATACGGTAAATATGGCAGTCAATATCAAGCCAACAGTATATGGAATACATATGGCAAATACGGAAGTCAATACAGTGCTACAAGTGCTTTTAATGAATATGCAGTAACCCCGCCAAAAATAGTTGATAGTAAAGGATATTTTGTAGGTTATTTAACTACTAATACTTATAAACAATATGGTATTACAATAGAGCAGTTAAAACAATTCTTAATAGAGAATTATCAATAATTCTTTAAATACTTACCATTATCAAGGTAATCTTAAACAAAAATGATTAAAAAAAATATAACTAGGAGGTTTATCGTGAGTAAAGTAAAAGATATAGATAAAATTCACAAACATAAAAATCTTTCTATTGCAAAAATTTCTTCACTTATTGATGATTTTATGGAAATTGACCCCATGAAAGCAGATAAATTCTGTTATTGGCTTGATAACTATTCTGAATTTTTAGGATATGAAAATAAATTTAATCCTAGAAATTTAAAAAGATACAAACGTGGTGAAGTTGTAAAAGCACACTTAGGCTTTAAAATCGGAAGCGAGGAAGGCGGATTACATTATTGTATTGTACTTGATAAAGATAATGCTCTATCCTCTCCCATTATAACTGTTGTTCCCTTAACCTCATTAAAATCTAATAAAGACATTAATAACCTTAGAAAAGGCGAACTTTATCTTGGCAATAGTCTATACCAAACTCTAAAAAATAAATATGATAAACTTCTCCAAAAAATAGTAGACAAAACTATGAATATAACAGAAGATAATAACAATGATGGTAACCTTCAAGAAATTGAAAACTATATTGCCTTAGCTAAAAACATATGTACCGAAATTGACAGAATGAAATCAGGTAGTATTGCTCTAATCGGACAAATTACAACTATCAGTAAAATTCGTATATATGACCCTAAAAATAAATATGATGTTTTAGCAAATGTTCGTTTACCTAATGAGGCACTTGATAAAATTGATAATGAAATAGAAAAATTGTTTATCGGAAAAAAATAAACATATACACTATTTGTTAATTTTGCACAATAACATTATAATTTTTATTACAAAATGAGAATTTTTTATTGACAAACTGCATATAATAGTTGTATAATGGATATGTAACAAAGCTCCTAGCGAGCATTATTGAAGACGTAGCTCTATACGAGCAATATCCATTAAAGCACTTTGCATATGCAAGGTGCTTTTTTGGTATACTTTTTTATTTGGGGGTGATTATATGCCAATACAAAAAGCTGACGGCAAAAAAGACGGACTTCAAAAATACAGAGTTCGTGTAAATTATGTAGACGATTTAGGAAATTACAAGCAAGCGGAACGCACCGCCTATGGCTATGATAATGCAAAAACGATTGAGCAGGAACTCACAAAAAAATTAAAAGAAACAAAACAGTCAAAACAGCTCACCGTAAACGAACTCTTTGACGAATATGTCAAAGTAAAACAATTTGAAATTCGTGAGAGTTCACTTGATAAAAACAAAACTATATTGGTTAATCATGTATTACCGACATTCGGCAATATAAAACTTGATAAAATCAATATAACAAATTTAAAGAATTGGAAACTTGAAATTGAAAATAAACAGTCAAAATATAATAAACCGCTTTCATTTACTATGAAAAAGAATATATATACTTCTTTTAGAGCCTTGCTGAATTTTGCAGTAGACTATAACTATCTGTCTGTCAATCCTTTAAACAAGGTTGGTAATTTCAAAAATGCTTATCAAACTAAGGACAAAATACAGTATTACACCGTTGATGAATTTAAAAAATACATCTCTGCCGCACTTGATAACGCCCAATCCTCAAAAGATGATATTTTTGAATGGAATTTCTATGTATTTTTTAATATAGCCTTTTATACGGGTATGCGAAAAGGTGAAATAAACGCTCTTACATGGAATGATATATCTGATAATATAATACACATCACAAAAAGCATTACTCAAAAATTTCATGGTGAAGATAGAGAAACCCCGCCAAAAAATTTGTCATCAATACGTGACATACAAATTCCCGTTCCGCTCCAAAATATATTAAAACAACATTATGATAGGTATAAAGAAATAGCGGACTTTTCAGAAAATTGGCACATATGCGGCGGCCCTCAATGTGTGCGTGATTCTACATTGGACAAACGCAATATTCTTTTTGCAGAAAAAGCCGGTATAAAAAAGATACGTATTCACGATTTCAGACATTCCCATGCGTCGCTTTTAGCAAATGAGGGAATTAATATACAAGAAATTGCCCGCCGTTTAGGTCATTCAAAAATAGAAATTACATGGAATACTTATTCACACTTGTATCCACGTGAGGAAGAACGTGCACTAAATATTCTAAATAAAATCTATTAATTTTCCCCCGAAAAATCCCCGAATTTTTATAAATCTCACGAAAACAAAAGAAAATACAAAAAAACATTTATATCTAAAAACATAGTGTTCATGCGTTTTTGAACACTTTTTTTAATTCTAAAAAAATCTCAAAAAACACTAATATCAACTCCCATATTC
>CAKSGP010000049.1 GCA_934454745.1 uncultured Clostridia bacterium | reverse complement strand
CGAAATAGATGCCTTAATTACTCTTATACATTATCAGTATTAGCTGACAAAAATTCGAATGTGGCGGGCAATCTAGCATTTTTATATACAGATAAATCCGAATGCTCTGATATTTGTTTTTGTGGTTATTAACATTATATCATACTTGGTTTGATTTTCCTATATTTTTGTCACCCATCAATTGTATCACAACAACATCTCCACAAAAAAAACAACAAAGCGCTTGCATAATCACACAACTTGTGATATAATATACATAAGTATAAATAAACATTTGGCAAATCAATTGAAAGATTGAGACGCAAAGTTAGGTGTCTAAACGATATATTCGCATGACAGACCGACTGCAAACAGCAACCGTTTTAAGCGTTGCTTTTGTAGTCGGTTTTTTTGTTTTTGGTTTTTCGGAGGTGATGTTTTGAACAAGGTTTTAAGAGAAGAAAAAAAGTTTCTTATAGGTATTCACGAGTTTATAAGCAAAAGCCACCAGATTCAAACGGTACTTATGGAAGACAGTCATAACGGAACTCACGGATATATGATTCGTTCGCTCTATTTTGATACTCCCTATGACGCAGATTTTTTTGAAAAGCAGGCGGGTACAGAGCTTAGGCGTAAGATCAGGCTTAGAGTATATGACCCGAATTCGGACTATGCAATGCTTGAAATGAAGCAAAAGCAAGGCGAACGACAACTTAAGCGATCTCTTAGGGTTTCAAGAGAGGATGCTAAAAGGATAATCAAATGCGATTTTTCACCTCTGCTTCAATACACCGAACCTTTTGCCGCTGAGATATACGCATTTATGCAGGCAAGATGTTACCGACCTTGTACCGTGGTACAGTATAATCGCAAAGCTTTTATTGCAAAGGAAAATAATATTCGCGTTACCTTTGATAACCGAATTGTCGCTACCGAAAGTTGTTTTGACATTTTTTCGGATAGGCTTAATATGAATCCCGTGCTCGACCCCTACAATGTTGTTTTAGAAGTTAAATACAACGGATTTTTGCTCGATTACATAAGAGAAATGATGAACAGTATCGATAAAAGCGAACTTTCAGTTAGCAAATATGTTTTAGCACGGCAAAACGCATATCAAACTCATATTTAAAGGAGAACTATCATGAAGGACAAACTTTTTAATCTATTTGAATCTGCGGGTGAGCTTACCTTAAATGTAATTTGTGCCAATATTATTATGGCGGCTCTGCTCGGATTTTTGATTTATATTTCCTACTATATTTCCCACAGAGGTACAATTTACAGCAAGAAATTTAATGCGTCTCTTGTGGTGCTTACCATACTGACGGGAACGGTTATGACCGTTATCGGTAACAATATAGCGCTTTCCCTCGGAATGGTGGGTGCGCTTTCAATCGTGCGCTTCCGTACAGCGATTAAGGACAGCAGGGATACCGTATATATTTTCTGGACGATTATAGTAGGTATTTGCTGTGGAGTAGGTGATTACGCAGTTGCGGCAATAGGAAGCGGTGTTACCTTTGCGGTTTTGCTTATTTTGGGGCTTATTAAAAGCGATAACCGTATGCTTCTGATTATCCGAGCTGCAAGGAATCGTCAGAAAGTAATTCAGGCGCATATATTTAAGCTCTTTAACCGCAAAGCGATTTTAAGGGTTCGTAATACCACTGATGAAACGGTAGAATTTATATATGAACTAACCTCTAAGACCTTACTCAAGACCGAGAACGAAAACACCAATCTTACCGATTCTATTTACGAGCTTGGCGGCGTGGAATATGTAAACATAGTTATGCAGAATGACGAGGTTTCCAACTGATATGAAAAGAATCAAACTTCTTATCTCGATGTTTATCGCGTTATTGATATGCCTGCTTTCGGGCTGTGCCGATAAGGAACTGTCCGCGCCGAACGGCGCTGTCGCGTGGGCGGACAGCACGAATATTGTTTTGGAGTGGCAAGCTTCAAACGGCGCAGATTTTTACCGTATATACCGCAAAGAAAGCGGTAACGCAGACTATAAGTTTGTATGCGACGAATACTCAACAAAATACACCGATTCCACTGCTAAAGCAGATATAAATTACAGCTACAAGATTACCGCCGTAAGCGGAAACAGAGAAACGGAAGGTTGCATTACCGGCGAAACAGCAATACTGTCAAAAAACGAGAACGCCGATGTCATGCGGTATACACCCTCAATTTCATCGGTCACAAAAATGGATAAATAGGAGGAGTAATGATGAAATATAAGATACCCGGTATTATTATTTGTATTGCCGTATTGCTTGTTTCATTTTATGTTCCTCATATTACAAGGGAAGAAAAAACAAGATATCATCAGCATATTGAAGCAGAGAATAAAAAAGTCTGCAATCACGGCAAAGATGTTTTTTGTACGCATCTGCCCCTTGTTATAATAGACACCTTCGGTAAAGAAATTCCGGGGAAGGCGATCAAAAACGCGAACGGCGAAACCATATACACCACCGCCGAGGACGGTTCTGATGAGATAACCGCCCGTATTCAAATTTCCGATAATCCTACCGAAAATAATCATTTGGATTCTGCCCCTGCGGTTTCCTCCGATATGCGCATACATGTTAGGGGAAATTCCTCGCGTGCGTTTGACAAACCTGGTTACGCAATAAAGCTTATAACTGCGGACGGTGGAAACAATCCGCAGTCGGTAATGGGAATGGACGCCCATCACGAGTGGGTGCTTCACGGACCTTTTATTGATAAAACCCTTATACGAAATTATATGTGGTACAATATCGCCGGAGAAATTATGGATTACGCGCCCAACGTAAGATTTTGCGAGGTTATACTAAACGGTGAATATCAGGGCATTTATGTGATGACCGAAAATATTACCGCAGGCGAGGACGGTGCGAGGCTTGACCTTTCGGTTGATAAAAAGGACAATACCTTTTCAGGCTATCTTTTAAGACTTGACCGAGGCAGTGATGCTGATATAAAAAATATCAACACCTTTAGCTCTTATTCTCTTAGAACGAAACACATTATTAACATTGAATATCCGGGTATTTCAAATCTTACGCCCTCCATTGCGGAATCGATCAGACAGGATGTTTCAAAATTTGAAAAAGCACTGTATTCCTACGATTTTGATAACAAAAATTACGGCTATAAAAATTATATTGACGCAGAATCCTTTGCGGATTATTTTATTATAAATGAATTTATCTGCAATTATGATGCAGGCTGGCTTTCAACCTACATATATAAGGATATTGACAGAAAATACCGTATGTGTATATGGGATTTTAACTCCGCTTGTGACAATTATCAGGAATCTATGATAATTCCGAATCATTTTGAAATGCAGAACTGCTTGTGGTATTTTATGCTTTTGAAGGACAGGGAATTCACAGACCTAATTATTAAGCGCTACCGCGAGCTTCGCAAAACATATTTAAGTGAAGAATATTTATATAATTACATTGATGAATGTATAACATATTTAGGCAATTCGGTAGAGCGCAATTTCGACAGGTGGGGATATACCTTTTCTTCCGAATACAATGTATTAGTGCCTGCCGAGCGCAACCCCCATTCATACAGTGAGGCGGTAAAGCAAATGAAGGAGTTTATTAGGGTGAGGGGCGATTGGATGGACAAGAACATAGAAACCCTGAAACAGTATTCCGAAAAATCAAAGATAAAGAAATTTGATGAAGCGGCAAACTAAGGAGAAAGGTAATGAAGAAATTTATTATTACTGTTTGTATAATCGTTGTATTGTGTATAGCGGCAGACAATGCTTATTACCGATCAGGCTTTTATATCGATTTGTCACCCAACGAGCCTGTCACAACCTTTGTAAAAACAGACAGCGACAGCATCTATCTTGACAGGGGCTCAGGGTTTAAAAGGTTTGAAATCAAGGGCGTAAATATGGGCTCGGGCATTCCTAGCGAGTGGTCGACGGATTTTGCAATAGATAAGGAAACCTATTTGCGTTGGTTCAAACAGATACAGGAAATGGGCGCTAATACTCTGCGTATTTACACTGTGCAGAACGATACCTTTTACAATGCGTTTTACGAATACAATAATGATAACGATAATCCACTATGGCTTATACATGGCGTTTGGGTCAATGACTACATACAAAACTCACACCGCGACGCATACGACAAGGACTTTTACGACACCTTTCTTAAGGACTCCAAAACGGTAATCGATGTTTTGCATGGCAACAAAAAAATATCCCTGGGGCGCATGGGTTCCGCAGGCTCGGGAACCTACAATAAGGATGTGTCGAGGTGGGTAATAGGGTACATTTTAGGTGTTGAATGGGAAGATGTTACCGTAGTTTATACCGATGAAAAATACGAAAAGAACGATAAATACAACAGCTATAAGGGGAAATATATGTACACCTCAGAGGACGCGACACCGTTTGAAGTAATGCTTGCGCGCGTAGGTGATAAGGTGATTGAATACGAATCCGAAAGATATAAGCAGCAGCGCCTTGTTGCCTTTTCAAACTGGCCTACAACCGATCCCTTCGATTACCCGGAAAAAGTGGAAAACTATTTTATGAAGTGCGCTAAGGTTGATGTTGAGCATATCAAAACAACCGAAAATTATTTGTCGGGTCAGTTTGCATCATACCATGTTTATCCTTACTATCCCGATTATCTTAATTATACCGATAATTTGAGTGATTTCGGGATAACAGATTTATCACCGTTTGTAACAGAAAATGGCGAGTTTAATACATATAAAGCTTACCTCTCGCTTTTAACAGCGCATCACACAATGCCGGTCATTATTTCGGAATTTGGCGTATCTACCGGAAGAGGTATGGCGCAAAAGGACTATAACACGGGAAGAAATCAGGGCAATATGTCGGAAAGCGAGCAGGGTCAGGCGCTTATAGACTGCTATAACGATATAAAAAGCACAGGCTGCGCGGGCTGCTGCGTGTTTTCCTGGCAGGACGAATGGTTTAAGAGAACATGGAACACAATGTACGCCATCAATTTAAAACGCACTCCCTATTGGTCGGATTATCAGACCAACGAGCAGTATTTCGGTCTGCTTTCCTTTGACCCCGGCACAGAAAAATCCGTCTGCTATGCGGACGGGGACGTTTCGGAATGGACAAAGGAGGACTTGGTTTCCGATAACGAGGAAAACAGTATATCGGTAAAATACGACGAAAAGTTTATTTACTTTTTGGTTTATAAAAAGGATTTGAATTTTGAAAACGAAACCCTTTATATCCCTATTGATACCACCCTGAAAAGCGGCAGCAGCTACTGCGAAAATTATAATCTGCTTTTTGATAAGGCGGTGGATTTTATCATTGTTTTAAACGGAAGAGATAACAGCCGCGTTCAGGTTCAAGAAAGGTACGAGGCTTTGCGTTCAACCTATTCGCAAAACGTTTACGGCTTTGATACATATGTTAAGGGAAATATACCCGATATTGATTCGCCGAAATTCGTTAATATAGATATGATACTGCAAACGGCGACACCGCTGCTTTACAACGATAATACCGCAACCGCCGAGGTCTTTGAAACCGGCAAGCTCACCTACGGAAACGCCAATCCAAAAAGTGTGGATTTTAATTCTCTTGCCGATTTTACCTGTAGCGGAGATTATATTGAAATAAAGCTTCCATGGCAGCTGCTCAATTTTTCCGATCCGTCACGAATGACTGTACATGACGATTACTATGACGGCAATTACGGCATAGAATACATTACAATAGATGAAATGTTTGTGGGCTTATCTTGTGGCAATGAAAATGGCAGAATCACTCTTAGCAGATTTCCTCTCAAGGGGTGGGGCAACAAGGTGACCTACCACGAGCGGCTTAAATCTTCTTATTATTGCCTGCAAAGTGTATGGGGTGATACAAAATGAAAGTAGAAATATTAATATATGCATATCTTACCGTTTGCGCGTCTATGATTGCTTTTAATATCGCCTACATTTTTGTAGTCCGCTATAAAGACAAAAAAATAGATTCCTGCAAAATTGATTTTGCAGACGAAATAATGCGTTGTATCGAGAATAACGGGGCTTTAGAACAGCATAAAAAATTTCTTATAAAAAAGCTTCGTAGAATTAGCAATCTTATGGCTTTTGACAAAACGCTTGAGGAACTTTACCCCGAAAGCCCAGAAAAAATAAGGAAATATATCGAGGCTCTTCCGCCTGTGTTTGTTTATTTAAGTGTTGAATACCTCAAAAAGAATGAGCTGCAAGCAGCATACTTTCCTTACATAATTAGAAAATACAGAATTTGCAGCGGGCAAAACATTAGTATTATAACCGATACAATGCTTACGCTTGTTCATGAGCCTTCCCTTTATTGCAGGCAAAACGCAATGCAGGCGCTTAATGTTATAGGTGATGCGGCAAGCATAATTAAGGCACTTCATATTTTAGATGAATGTGATTATTATCATCATTCCAAACTTATTTCGGATGGACTTTTGGATTTTTCCGGAAACAGTAAAAAACTTTCCGACATGCTGTGGAATGATTTTTACTCTTTTTCCGAAAAAATGCAAGTTTCGATTTTGGATTATTTCCGATTTTCCTCGAGTGAACACACGGAGCGGATTTTACGCCTTTTAATATCCAAAAATTGTACCGATGAAGTAGCTTACAGCTGTATACGCTATTTAGGTAAATATCATTACGAGCCTGCTTATCCGTATCTTCTGGATTATGCAGAGGCTTCCGACGGAATCCATTGGGAATACACGGCGATTACCGCAACCGCGCTTGCCAGCTATCCGTGCAAAAAAACCGAAGAAGTGCTGAAAAATTTACTGCATAGCAGAAACTGGTATGTACGGTATAATGCGTCTCTAAGTTTGGATGCAATGGGGCTTGACTATACTGCTCTGATAGATATTTTTGATGGTGAGGACCGATATGCGGGAGAAATTATGCGTTATCGCTTAGACCAAAAGAAAATGAAAGAAAAGGAGACTTCCGCAATATGATGAATGACCAGTTATTTGGAATAATTAAATCTGTATTGGACGGCGTAAATATCTTTTTCATTATTTATATGATAGGCTATTCCTCATTTTTGTTCCTTGCGGTGGTGACCGGCTCGTCAAAGCTTTACAAAAAAAAGCAGCAGGAAAAACTGAAAAACACATTATTGCAGGATTATTTCATTCCCGTAAGCATTATAGTTCCCGCATACAATGAGGAGGTTACGGTTGTAGAAACGGTAAAATCTCTTCTCGCACTTGACTATAACCTATATGAAATTATTGTCGTGGACGACGGTTCAAAGGACACGACATCTCAAAAACTTATAGAAGCGTTTAATATGCAGCCGATACGGCGGCCTATACAAAGGAAAATCCAATGTCAGTCCGAAGAGTTTGTTTATGAAACTGCTGAGCAAAAGGTTCCTCTTACATTGATACGCAAAAAGAACGGTGGAAAAGCTGACTCACTTAATATGGGCATTAATGCTTGCCGTTATCCCTATTTTATTTGTATGGATGCCGATTCGGTTCTTCAGCACGATTCATTAAGCAAAATAGTACGCCCGTTGCTTGAAAACGAAAATGTTGTGGCGGTGGGCGGCGTTGTCCGTCCCTGTAACGGCGCGGAGCTGGAAAGAGGACGGGTGAAGAAATATAAATTACCGGACAATATTCTTGCATGTATGCAGGTTCTTGAATACGATCGTTCCTTTTTAGCTTCAAGAATTTTATTTGATAAATTCAACGGTTCGCTTATAATTTCCGGAGCCTTCGGTCTTTTCAAAAAGGATACTGTGATTGCGGCGGGCGGATATGACCACTCAACAATGGGAGAGGATATGGAGCTTGTAGTTAAACTGCACGAATACTGCGTTTTAAATGATATTCCGTATTACATTAAATATGCTACCGACGCAATATGTTGGTCGCAAGCACCTGAACGTCTGCGTGACCTATGCAAGCAAAGAAAACGATGGCATTTGGGACTTTTTCAAAGTATGTGGAAGCACAAAATCATGCTGTTTAACCCCAAATTCGGAGCAGTGAGCATAATTTCGTATTTCTATTTTTTGATTTACGAGCTGCTTTCTCCGTTTATTGAAATATTTGGAGTCGCCTCAATGATCGCCGCATTTATGGTAGACCTTATTAATGTTCCGTTTATGCTGCTGTTTTTCCTTATCTATGCGATATTCGGTTGCATTTTGACCTTGACCGCATTTTTTGCACGCACTCAAAC
>CAKSGP010000048.1 GCA_934454745.1 uncultured Clostridia bacterium | reverse complement strand
GTGAAATACAAGAGGCGGCAGATATGATACGCTCCGAATATGAAAATGTTTCGGATAAGAACTGGAATGATAGTATGGTTCAGGGTAAAAACGGAAGAATAATAGAAGTAGTTCCGGATGACCCTGAAAATGATATTGATGATGCTGATTTTGTTTCTGAGGCTTATGCAAGAGAGGAAATGAAGGTAACAGAGAATTACAGCGAGGAATCCTTATGGAATGAAGATATATACAAGGGTGAAAACCCAATATATGATTATGATCAGGAGGAATATACAAAGGAAGAATTCTCAAAAGCAGATGAAAATGCAATGTGGGACGAGGAAATGCATAAAGGAAACGGCGAATCTATCCAATACAGCGAAGATGATGATTCTGATGATATGACATTTTTTGAAATATATAATAACGAGCTGAACCAATATACAAAAAATGACCTTGACGATTATGATCCTGATAATTTATGGGGAGAAATAAAGCAAGGCAGATAAAAAAGAAATGAAGGAATTTTCAATCTGAAAATTCCTTCATTTGTTTTTCTTTTAAGTGTTGTTTTTTATAGATCCTCCAGCTTTTTTGCGGCTTCAATCGCAATAGCACATTCAACTCGTTTTTTCTCCAACTCACAAGCAAGCTCGTAGGGCTTGTTGATATCGCCGTTAAAGTTATACGCGTTTGCGCTGCATCCGCCGCTGCAATAGAACTTGGCAAAGCAGTTTTTGCACTTTTCCTTTGTGTATATATTCGATTTTTCAAAATAATCACGTATATTTTTGTCTATCTCACCATCATATACACTGCCCATAAGGAATTCGCGATTTCCAACAAACTGATGACAGGGGTAAAGGTCACCATTTGCGGCAACAGCGAGGTATTCGTGACCTGCACCGCAACCCGATAGACGTTTGATGGCACAGGGCCCCTGGTCAAGATCAACCATAAAGTGGAAGAAGTTAAACCAATTGCCGCTTTTCCAGCGCTTTAAATACTCCTCTGCAAGCTTTTCATATTCTGCAAATATCTGAGGAATATCAACCTCTCTAAGAGCGTAATCTGCATCATCAGGAGCAACAACAGGCTCAACGCTTGTCTGCTTAAAGCCAAGGTCTGCCAGATGAATTACGTCCTCTGCAAAATCCTTGTTAAATGCAGTAAATGTTCCTCTTACATAGTAGTTATCCTGGTTTCGGCTTTCTGCCATATCTATGAACTTCGGAATTATACTGTCATAAGTACCTGAGCCGTCTACACGGGGACGCATACGGTCATTTACCTCTTTACGTCCGTCAATACTCAATACTACGTTTGACATATTCTCGTTAATATATTTTTTCTTCTCCTCATCAAGCAAAATGCCGTTCGTTGTAATAGTAAATCGGAAATTTTTGCCGTGCTTTTTGCCTTGTTCTTTAGCGTATTCCGTAATAGTCTTTACAACCTCGAAATTCATAAGAGGCTCACCGCCAAAGTAATCAAGCTCAATATTTTTTCTGTTACCGCTGTTTGCAATAACAAAATCAATTGCCTTTTTACCTGTTTTTGCACTCATAATGCCTCTCTCACCGTTGTATTCGCCTGTTCCTGCAAAGCAGTATTTACAACGGAGGTTACAGTCGTGGGCAATGTGAAGGCACAATGCTTTAACAACACTCTGTTTGTTCCAGTTTTGTGCAAATTCTAAATAGCAATCCTCTGAGAATAACTGACCATTTGCCGCAAGCTCGCATATATCAAGATAGCTTTCTTTGATTTCATCTAAAGGATATTTTTTCAAAAGCTCGTCCTGGATGAACTGAGGACATTCACTCTCTGGAATGAATGGCTCTAAAAGATAGTCGAGCATATCGTACAGGCAATCGTCCACAACGTGAACGGCACCTGAATATATATCAAGAACTATGTTCATATCAAACATTTTATATTTATGTATCAATTTTTATCATTTCCTTTCGTATAATTTAATAACCAAAACAATACGCTTGACGCACACATCGCCAAGCGTATGTCACATTAGTTATTCAGCGTGCTCACACTTCTGGTTAGCAACTGTACAGGAAGTCTTACAAGCTGACTGACAAGATGTCTGGCACTCGCCGCATCCGCCTTTTACAGCTGATTCCTTAAGGTTAGCCTTGTTAAGGGTCTTAACGTGTTTCATTGTGTTTACCTCCTCTTAGATAGTAAAGCATACTGCCATATGTACATTATAACATATAACTATAAAAAAATAAAGCCTTTTTTAAAAATAATTCATTTTATCGAAAAAAATTGTTAATTGACAAAAAAAGTAACCTATGCTATAATTGAATACAATAGGGAGGAGTGCACGATGAAAAGAATAATTGCTTTTATATGTGCATTTTTTATGCTTTTTTCAGGAGTTGCACAGGCAGAATATACAGGCACTCAAATATACAAAAGTATTGAACATACATTTAAATGGATAGAAAATAATATATCGCCTTTAGGCGATACAGATTCTGTTGCTTCTGATTACTGTATAATGGCTTTGCGACGCTTTAACAGAGCATTTGATTATAATAAATACGCAAAGATTACCGCATCAAGAAAACCTGAAACTGTTCAGGACGCACATCGTATTATAACAGCGAACACTGCATCAGGAGGTACGCTTTCAGATAAATTTGTTGCAGAGAATACATACAGATGTAATTTCACACGTGCATCTGATAAGGCAGACTCAATCATTGCACTGCAAAGCGGTGAATATAAAATAAAATCAAAATCTACCGACATTGATAAATTGGTTGTCGGTCTTGTTTTAATGCAAAATAGTGATGGTGGCTTTGACGGTGATGTGCTTGCAACATCAAAAAGTATTATAGCACTTTCGTTTTTTTCAGGAAATGCCTATATAGTAAAAGGCAATGAGATAGGCGAAAAATATCGATACGATATTAATTCTGCAATACTCCGCGGAGTCGATTATCTCCAGAACAATAAAAATCCTGATTTTGGCTTTGGAAGTGTTAAAAATACAGCATATGCCGTTATGGCACTTGATGCGGCAGGTGTTGATGCAGATAATGACCCCGGATTTTCGGACGGTTCATTATCAACACTTAATGCGCTTATGTCCACACACAATGAGGACGGGAGCTTTGGTGAGGATCCTGACGATTCTGCCATTGCAATATGTGCATTGGTAAGTCACTTGAGGGCAATGCAGGGAAATTCTGCTTTTTTTGCACTCCGGACAGAGGATATGCCATATGATCCGGAGGATTACATTGAGAATATTAACCGTTCAGGTGAGGGGCTGAAATTAGGTACCGAAAAAGAAATAGAAGTTATATTAGATGATGAAAAAATGGAATCGGCTACAACCGAAAAGCCCTATGAGCTTACAGCAGTTGACAGCAGTAACGCAGAACCTCACGATACAGATCGGAAAGACCACAGTGTTTTGCCGATTATAGTTATAATAGTAGCGATTATCCTGATGGCGGCGGTGGCTGTGGGTTTTGTGATGTATGTTGTGTACACAAGACCTAAGAAAGTTTATCATAACAGAAAATCAGAAGATGATGACTTATAATAAGCGATTAATTCATAATTTAAAAATCAGCATAAATTGAAAGGAGTTTTACAAATGAGTAAACTTCATATGGGAATAGATGTAGGCTCAACTACTGTAAAAATAGTTGTGCTTGATGATGATAAAAACATTCTATATTCTGAATACAGACGTCACTACTCTGATATAAAGAACACGGTTCTTTCTCTTTTTGATAAAGCAGAGGAAACAGTCGGAGATAAAGATTTTAGCGTTGTCATAACGGGTTCGGGCGGGCTTTTGCTCTCGGAAATGCTGGGACTTGAGTTTGTGCAGGAAGTTATTGCAAACAAAACTGCAATAGAAGCATTTTTGCCTGGTACAGACGTTGTAATAGAGCTTGGCGGTGAGGATGCAAAGATACTCTATCTTTCAGGGGGACTTGAACAGCGAATGAACGGTACCTGTGCCGGCGGAACGGGCTCATTTATAGACCAGATGAGCATACTTTTAAAGACAGATGCAGACGGACTTAATGAACTTGCAAAAAAGCATACAACAATATATCCTATTGCCGCACGATGCGGTGTGTTTGCGAAGTCGGACGTTCAGCCATTGTTAAATGAGGGTGCGGCACGTGAGGACGTTGCAGCATCGGTTTTACAGGCGGTGGTAACCCAGACTATTTCAGGACTTGCACAGGGCAGACCGATTAAGGGGAATATTGTATTCTTAGGCGGACCGCTGCATTTTCTTACGGAGCTAAGAGTCAGATTTACAGAAACATTAAAAGAAAATGCAACATCTTTTACTACTCCTGATAATGCACAGCTTTTTGTAGCAATCGGTGCGGCATTAATGTATAGCGATAAGACGGTCAGAAATATATCGGAACTCAAATCTAAGCTTAAAAATTCACATGGTGTTGATGCAGAGATAACACGTATGCCAAAGCTTTTTGAAAGCGAAGCAGATGAAAAAGAGTTTTTTGCCCGTCATAAAAAGGATACTGCACTAAGAGGCGATATTTCTGCTGTAAAAGGGCCTGTATTCCTTGGACTTGATGTGGGTTCAACAACTATTAAGTGTGCAGTAATAAATGAAAACGATGAGATAGTTTATTCATACTACGGTAAGAACGAAGGAAGCCCCATTACCTGCGGATTAAATATAATGAGGGAGTTGTACGAGAAACTGCCAAAAACTGCATACATAGCTAACGGCTGTACAACAGGCTATGGCGAACAGCTTCTAAAAACTGCGTTTCGTATTGATGAGGGCGAGATAGAAACAATTGCACACTATAAAGCCGCAAATCATTTCAGACCAGGCGTTGATTTTATAATCGACATAGGCGGTCAGGATATGAAGTGTATGAAAATCAAAAACGGCGTAATAGATTCTATTATGCTTAACGAGGCGTGCTCATCAGGCTGTGGCTCGTTTATACAGACCTTTGCAGAGTCCTTGGGATATGATGCAATTTCTTTTGCAGAGGAGGCACTTACTGCAGAAAATCCCGTTGATTTGGGAACACGCTGTACGGTGTTTATGAATTCACGTGTAAAACAGGCACAAAAAGAGGGTGCAACTGTTGATGACATCAGTGCCGGTTTGTCTTATTCTGTTGTGCGTAATGCACTGTATAAAGTTATAAAGCTTCGGGATCCGTCCCTTATGGGTGAAAAGATAGTTGTGCAGGGCGGAACCTTTAACAATAATTCGATTTTACGCTGTTTTGAACTTCTGACAGGCAAAGAAGTTACACGTCCTGATATTGCAGGAATTATGGGTGCATTCGGCTCTGCCCTTATTGCAAAGGAGCGATGGGCAGGCGGTGAATGTGATATTATAACACGTGATGAGATTGATTCCTTCACCTTCAAAACTAATCTTAAACGCTGTCAGAAGTGTAATAACCATTGTCAGCTTACTGTTACGGATTTTGGTGACGGAAGTAAATTCATTTCAGGTAACCGTTGTGAGAGAGGTGCAGGGGAGACAGCGAAAAAGAAAGATATTCCAAATCTTTACGATTATAAATATAAACGTGCATTTAAATATAAAGGCTTAAAGGCAGATGAAGCACCAAGAGGTGTTATGGCAATGCCGAGAGTACTTAATATGTATGAGAACTATCCCTTGTGGTTTACTTTCTTTACAGAGCTTGGATTTAGCGTAAAGCTTTCAGGAAGGAGCACACACGCACTTTATGAAAAGGGTATTGATTCAATTCCGTCCGAGAGTGCGTGCTATCCTGCAAAGCTTGTTCACGGTCATATTGCGGACTTGCTTGATAGGGGATATAATACAATATTCTATCCCTGTATTCCTTATGAGCAGATAGAATACAGTGATGCGGGCAACCATTTTAATTGTCCTATGGTAACATCATATCCTGAAGTGGTTTATAAAAATATGGATTCATTGCGTAATGATGATATATGCTTCTTATATCCGTTTATAAATCTTGCGGACCGTACGTCCTTTAATCAGCAGATGGCAAAGGCTTTAGAAAAGTATGATATACCGTTTAAAGAAATAAAAGATGCGGCGGAAAAGGCATTTGCCGAACTTAAACGCTACAAAGATGATATACGCCATAAGGGCGAGGAGGTTATACAATGGCTTGAGGCGAATAACAAGCGCGGAATAGTCCTTGCCGGAAGACCTTATCATATTGACCCTGAAATTAACCACGGTATTCCGGATATGATAAACAGCCTTGGCTTTGCTGTTTTAACAGAGGACAGTATCGCACATCTTGGTCATCTTGAGCGTGACATACGTGTAGTTGATCAGTGGGCGTACCATACAAGACTTTATGAATCGGCGGCAGAGGTTATAAAAAATGACCGTCTGGAGCTTATTCAGCTTAACTCCTTCGGTTGCGGTCTTGATGCGGTAACAACCGATCAGGTAATGGAAATACTTCAGTCACACGAGCGTATATATACAACCCTTAAGATTGATGAAGTTTCAAATCTGGGTACGGCACGTATAAGAGTGCGTTCCCTCAAGGCTGCCGTTAGAGAGCGTGACACAAATGGATTTATACCGCATAAGGTTGAGGATTATACAATCAACCGCGTAAAGTTTACGGAAAAGGAAAAGAAAAATCATACGATTATATTTCCACAGATGAGTCCTACACATTTCAGGCTGTTTGAGGCAGTTTTGCGTGCTAACGGATATAACGCGGCAGTTTTGGAGCACGCAACACCTGAGGATATTGAGGCAGGACTAAAAAGTGTTAATAACGATGCTTGCTATCCGTCAATACTTGTTACAGGACAGCTTGTAAACGCCTTTATATCAGGCAGATGCGATCCCGATAATACATCGGTTATGATAACACAAACAGGCGGCGGTTGCCGTGCAACAAACTACATAGCATTTTTGCGTAAAGCACTAAAGGAAGCGGGTTATCCACAGGTTCCTGTAATATCTCTTAATATTTCGGGACTTGAGGGCAATCCTGGGTTTAAGATAACCCCAAAGCTTGTATCAGGGCTTTTAAAGGCTTGTACTTGGGGCGATTTGTTGCTTTCCCTTTCACAAAGGGTACGCCCTTACGAGATTAATGAGGGCGAAACGAATGAGGTGTATGACCGCTGGCAGTCAAGATTATACAATGATTTGGTTAACAATAATAGCCGTAATCTTAAACTAAAGCGTGTTATTGAGGAAATAATAGCTGATTTTGACAGAATTCCCATTGATGAAACAGTTAAAAAGCCTAAAGTCGGAATAGTAGGTGAAATACTTGTAAAATTCCACCCTGATGCAAATAACGACGTTGTCGGAGTTATAGAATCCGAGGGCGGAGAAGCTGTTATGCCGGGACTGGCAGATTTCTTCTTATATTGTTTGTATAACAATAACTTTAAGCGTGATAATCTCGGAACAAAGGCATCTACGGCACGTCTATGCAATCTTGCCATATGGGGTGTTGAAAGTTACAGAAAACACGCAAAGAAGCTTATGCTTGAAAATCCGAAATTTGCCTCCCGTGCACCGGGACATATTGCCCAGATTGCAGAGGAGGCAAAGAAGGTGTTACAGCTTGGACACTGTACAGGTGAAGGTTGGTTTTTGACAGGTGAGATGATTGAACTTATAAACTCAGGTGTGCCGAATATTGTTTGCGTACAGCCCTTTGCGTGTCTACCTAACCACGTAACGGGAAAGGGTATGATAAAAGAGCTACGCAGACTCTATCCCCAATCAAATGTGGTAGCAATCGACTATGACCCGGGAGCGAGTGAGGTTAATCAGCTTAACCGAATTAAACTAATGATGGCGGTTGCCTTCGAAAATATAAAGAAAAACGAAATGTTTGACACTATTCTCCATAAAAAACGCAGAACCGAGCTTAAATCGGCAGAAAAGCAAGAGGTATAAGATAATTTAATAGCAAAAGAAGTGACTCAAATCCTAATAAAGGGTTGAGTCATTTCTGCTGAATTTTTTGAAAACATAGGAAAAATACGTCTGTGTCATACAGGCGACACACGCAATATCCTTTAGGGTAAGACGGTTTTCGAGATTGCTGTCAAAGCGGTTTGAAAAATGCTCGTTTCGTGCCGAAAACAGCTTTAAAAGCTCAATATTTTCCAAACGCTCCCATAATATACGCGGTTCAAATTGTATATTCAGAAGATTTATTTCCTTATCAATGGCGGTTATGCAGTGATCCTCATTACTTCCGAACAAAAACACATCCATGGGTTTAAATTCATATTCTTTTCCGCATACAGAATACACACCTTCACCCTCAATAAAGACGGATAGCTCGCACTCGGTGTGATGA